>JAAVBM010000001.1 GCA_014803505.1 bacterium
TATCCATCTCTTCTTTCACATTAGCAAGGTCGGTCCAAGAGCCCCTGTGCAGTGTTTCTCCCTTTCCTACAGGGGAGTTATGGTCTGATACGCCTATGGCGGTCAGCTGATCTCCGGGACAGACAGTATGGTTGATGTCTGCTAAGTGAAATACCCGGTGAAGCCGATAGCGGTCGGAATAAGGTTTGCCTTCGCTATCCAAAAGAAATTCCAAGGGTTTTGATGAAAGAATTCCGTCGGTAGAAAAATAGACATCTTTCTTCCCGTTGAGGAGTGTGTCGAGAAGAAGCCATGTGCCATAGGGCATCCGGTTCAATTTATATCTCGATGAAATAGTCTTTAGGCTCACTTTCTTTGAATCACCATCTATTACAAATGCAACATAATATTTCCCGCCCCTGCACCCGACAAAATCAACGAAAGCCGATTCTTTGTCTGCATGTGTGAGAATGTATTTAAGAGAGTGTTTCTCCATCTCCTTGGTTAGACGGTTGAAATCCATATAATCACTGATCATATATCTTTCACGAGATGCAATCTCCGACCGCAGTCTTTCAGCTATCTCTTTCTCCCCTGCTGCCTCGGCACGGTAAAGATGCTTGCGTAGATTGATAACCGTATCAAGAGTGGAATCTGCTTGAGCCGTATTCTTCATAAATGCCCGCACATTAGTTTCTGTAGTGAATAGGAGACCCTTTACAAGAAGGGAATAGTCAAGAGCCACCTCCGTCATTTCCGGAATCTCGACAGCAAGACTGATGGCTTTGTCACGCTTCTTAACAAGTTCTTTGCTTATATTGTGTCGCTCCTCTGAGCTCATGAATAAAAGACGCGAAGCCAATTCTTTCCTATATATTTCCAGATTGCGACGAGCATACACGGCAATCTCCGGCTGTTTCCACTGGTCATAAAATTCTTCCCATAGGTCGTTGACCTTTGTACGCTCCGGCTCACCATCCTTTTCAATATATTCAATAAGTGTCTTGGCTGAGTCATAGTCTCTCATTAATATCCCCAACCTTACGGTAAAATGAAGAGTCTCCATTCCGTCGGGCCGGGCCTTAAAGTATTCGGTGAGATATTTTCGAGCATCAGGGACATTATGTGTATCTAAATAGAAATCAATGACTTCATATAAAGCCTCTAATCTCTGCGGTGATTCGGAGGGCAGTGTGGATGTGAGTCTTAAAAGAGCCTCAACTACGCTCCTTCGCAGTTCGTAATTGGAATTATTTTTACTCACTTGAACAATCTCAGTACATATCCGAATAATCAGGGGTTGGCTATCCACCAACTGCGTTGCCTGTTGCAGCGCGGCATTAAGATAACGCAATGCTTTATCATAGTCATCTATCGTTGTATAGTATTTGCCTTTCAGATATAAGAGTTCGGTTAATATACGGGGGTTATCCTTTACAAGGCAGTTATAAATGTATATGGCACGATCAATTGCGGAAATCATTTTAAAAGAATTGTCGAGATTTGCATATATCTGCGCATTAAGAATATGCCGTAGAAGCAACTCCACCGGTAGATGATCGAGATACTCCTCTGCCTTTTTATAGGCTTTATTGGATAGTTCCTCATCTCTATATGATAAGGAGATTCCCAAAGCCTCGTAATATATGAATTTTTCAATCGGAGAATCTAAAATATTATCAATATCCGCGTCATGCAATCCGGGAATATGAATTTCATCCCCATAGCTGCGGGCACCCATCACGGAGCCCACAGCCACAAGAATGATTGTAAGATAGCGGTAAAAATTAGTCATGCTCTTGCTATATGTTTCCTTTTATGCTGTAAAGTTAATATATAGATTCTCTGGGGTTATAATATATGCAATATTTCAGCGCTGGTTCGCTTTCCGGAAGGAATAAACACTGAAATATTGCAATCAATCTGCCTAAAGTTTCCTCACTTTTCCCTCCATATCCATGCAATCAGCAGGATGATGAGCATATCATGGAAAGCAGACGAAGAGAACGAGAAGAAGAGTTATCAATTTTTTCATAGAACGTATTTTTTTTGCGATACAAATATACATCCCTTTAACATCATTAAGGTAAAAAACCGGTTGTTAATGTATGAAAGCATAAGGAGAATGTATGAAAACGATTTACTAATTGTCATTCTTCTCCCCACCCCCTATTATTCACACTTCAGTTCCCCCCCGGACACACCGAATTTTGATAACTCAATACACAGGGAAAACATATTTTTCTAGCGTTGATATTTTAGATATTAATCAACGGTGTCATTAAACCTAAAGGCTATAGTTTATATCCTATTCCTATCAAACTAAGGATAGCTAATAACAAAGGATTCTACCATCCTTTTTCTTTAAGCCTTTCCTGAATCTTTTTAAAATTATTCACTTTTATACCTTTTGTAGTAAATTCCTTAAAATCCGCATTACAAACATCTTTCCATGTATAATTTTTATCCCCATTATCATAGAGTTTGGTCTCTGGTTTGATTTTTAAATAGTAAATTAATGCTTCGTCAAGCCTATCATCAATTACTAAAGCATGAGCATAATTACCTATAAATGACCAAGAATTTTTCCTTGGTTCCTCAATCTCAGCAAACATACTCATTGCAATCCTAGAATTGGGCTTTTCCCCACTCAATATTTCCCATATGTCATTATCCTCTATTTTATGAAGATTTTTAACTACGTTAAAAATTCTTCCTCCCCTTATTCTATGAATAGAAAATGTTCTTAATGTTTTTCTATTCATACAGTAGCCACACATATATCCAACATAAGGAAAGGTAGCCAAAGTCTTATACTTCCATCCGGAAGTAATCTCAAGAAGTTGTAAGGAAGAATATTTGCGTGTCATTTCTTCGGACTTAAACAAATCATACCAAAAAGTCACAAACAATACTTTTCTTCTCTGTTCTATGCCCCTGCTTNCTGTATCATATATTATTTCTACGGGATGAGAATTTAAAATCGCATCCGCCATAAGTTTTTCCCAATCTTCCCCTTGTTTAGCTTCATACTTTGTTAATGAATTCGTCCCATAAGCTGAGGAAATTTCTTGAAAACGTAAGAAATATTTCTTTTCTTCGATAACATCTTCAAACTCAACTCCATACATTGTTTCTTTCTGAACAAAAGTAATCTTATGCGAATATGCCACATACTCGTATATCTTACTTTTTATTCTAAATACAATATATTTATTCATTGCACATTCATTTCTTATCATAGTTCTAACCTCATCGTATCTATCTGAAATGATGTCAGCAGTAGGTTTTTCAAAAATTTCTTGACTATAAATCAACTCAGTAAGGCCAGAATATTCAGGATCAAATTCTTCGGGTAATGAAGAATTTTTTACTTCCTTTATCCCTAAATACGATTCTCTATATTTGTTACATTCCAACTCCTTAGCTTCGTCATAAGACCAACGGTTTGTATTTTCTAATTTTTCTGATACGGATTTGAATTTACCATCTTGGGACAAAATCCTCAATGCCAATTTGACAAATTCCACTACTTCTTCACAATTTTCGATTACCTGCCTTTCCGAAACACGTATTACGGACCAACCATTATCTAGAAAATAATCATTACGTAGCTTATCACCACTTCCTTTATAGTGAATTGGCTTTCGAGATACAATATCGTATGGCTCATCTATTTCTATGTCAAGAAAAATATTTCTTTCTTTCCAGACCAAAGCGATGTCTGGCTTATATCCATAATTTCTTGCTCTTATAGGAAGAGAGATATTCTGAATAATCTCAATCTGAGGCTCAATCTTTTTAAGACATTTTAAGGCCTCGAACAATATTGGCTCACTCACACCACCTGTAGCATGTCTATTCTTCTGATATTCTAAAATGGGAGTATCAAAAAATGGCACTAATAAAACAGGATATGAATAATTCTCTGTATCATCTCCTTCACAATGATAATATGATGTGCGTCCAATATACTTTAAAGCACTTGTTTCTTTTGTATTTTCAGTTACTACTCTCCTCCCCAAATTTGGTTGTCCCATTTCAAGCTTTATACCACTCCGGAACACCTTTGTAGAAATCAGTTTAGACCTGGAAGTTTGTTTTATTTTACTTCTGTCTTCTTGTGATTTTCCATAATTTATATGGTTCAAGAAATTTTCTGGATGTAACCAAATATTTACTCCACTTTGACAAGGAGTAGAAATAGATGAAAACTTTTTCATCAATCGTTTCGAAAGATAGAATCTCAGTGTTTCTTTTTTAGGAGTAATTTCAATCTTACAAGTAGTTGGATTATAGTATCTTCTTTCTTTTTTAATTACCCTCCCAAAAGATCCAAAGTTTCTAATCTTTAAATTATCTCCCTCTTTAGCTGATCTTGCAATAGCTTCGCAGAAAGTATTCACAACAATTTTGGCAGCTGACAATGGAATGCCACTTTTATTAGCTACAGACTGGATCAAAGCTGTTTTATTCATGAGCGATAAGAGTTTAAATTAGTTGAATTTATTTCAATAAAACTAAATACTTTAATATATCTTGTGGAATGGAAAGTTTCCTTTCCGTCACGAGCAAAATTAATGCTTTTGTGATAGAGAAGTCAACTTTCTGAAATATTGCACCCAAGAAATAAGATTTTTAGCGTATATCCACTGAAAGGTTTCAGGTTTCACCCTTTCAGATTCCTCTTCTTACACGCTTAATATACCTAATTTCTTCAAGAGCATAGTCCCGGCAGCCAGGCCTCTCTTTTATCTGCTCAAGAACTTTTAATGCATCATCCCACATCTCATATTCCACATAAAGATATGCCAATCGACGACAAAGGAAATCATAGAACTCGGAGGTCTCCTCTGAATTAATCTCCTTCTTACCTTCACCGAACTGAGAAATGTGATTGCGAACAACAGAAAGAGCAACAGGACTGCCCCCATTCACCAAGGCATTGATATACTCGACTACATAAACGAGGTTGTGTGCACCCTGAATCAAATCCAGATAATATACCGCCTTCTCATACTGACCCAACTCAGTATAGCAAAAGCCTATATAATAGCATGTCTCCGCAAAGATATCTCGAAATCTCTCAAAATCCGTTATTATCTTATTTTTCAAAAGTTTATAAATCCTCAACAGCGGAATCAAGGCATCCGAAAATCTATTTTCTCTAACAAGCCATTGACCATATTCAAAATCCTCCCCCAAATTCTTAG
>JAAVBM010000002.1 GCA_014803505.1 bacterium
AATTAGTTCCGGATTGATTTCATTTAGTAGTAAAATAATTTCAATATCACTTTTTGCCTCTTTTAATGAGCTAATTGATCTTATTGTAGATTCGATTTGTCCAGAGTCTTCATGCAGAATAACAACACTGTATAAGGAATTTTCCAATACTTTTTTCGCATTCTTATGAGTAGATACTGTGATTTTATCATTAGTTCGCAAAAGAACAAGCTTACTAAGAACCCATTGGGCTGTATCTTGATCATCGGTAATTAATAATATGTTGTTGTTATCTGTCATTTGTTAGTTATACCTGTAAGTGTTTTTTTATACACCAGAAACTTCCAACTGCCCCAAATAAAATACTCATACTGAACATTACTATTATTACTAAATTCTGAGCATATGAAGGAGATGGAACCATAAAGAACTTGTGTACATTTAAAAGTCCATTTTGAACTGAATTAAGTGGAAATAATGCTAATAGTGATCCCATAAAGCCGTAAAACGCACCTTGCATGATGAAAGGGAATCTTATGTACCAATTACTTACACCCATTAATCGCATAATTTCAATTTCTTCTTTTCTGGATTGAATAACCAGTTGAATTGTATTATTGATAATAGTTATTGTTAATAGTCCCATAACTGCAATAACAACTACAGTAATAGTTTTTACAACATGGTTTACTAATTCTATTTTATTGGCAAGATCTTTTGCATAACTCATGTCTTCTACTGAGCTAATATGTTTTATATTATTAAATACTTCTTGTAAGTTTTCCGGATTATCTACTTTTACATGTAGAGTGTCTGGTAGTGGGTTATCAATATTTGGTAAACTCATTTCATTTTTAAGTTTAGTCCAAGATTCATTTTTTGGAATAATAGTTATATTTTCAACATGTTGTAGTTGTTGAATCTCAGCTTTAGCTTCTTTTGCATCACTGCTACTTTTTAAATAAACCGAAATCTCAAGAGCACTTCCAATTTCTTTTGAAAATGATGAGATAGAAAGAGCTGTTCTGAAACAGGTTGCAAATATCATCAAAATTGCAGCCATAGTTGTAATAATAACGATATTGACCCAACCGGTTCTTCTTATATCATTGAATGTTTCTTTAGCTAATCTATATAAAATTCTTAATTCGCATAACCAATCTTTTGGAATATGTTTTTTTACATTATTTTTTAAATCATTACTCATAAGTACCTGCTTGCATATCTTTAACTATTTCACCTTGATCAAGTTTAATTACTCTTTTTCTAAAGTAATCAACCATAGTGCTATCATGTGTAGAAACAATAACAGTAATACCTCTTTGATTGATTTGATCAAGTATTTGCATAATTTCCATTGAATTGTTTGGGTCTAAATTTCCTGTAGGTTCATCTGCTATAAGTAAAGGCGGACCGTTTACAATAGCTCTAGCTATACCTACTCTTTGTTGTTCACCTCCAGATAATTCAGATGGAGTAGCATTCATTTTTTCGTGTAGTCCAACAATTTTTAAAGCTCCATGAACACGCGCATTTATTTCTTTACTGCTAATACCTAATGTTCTGATAACATAAGCTACATTATCAAATACAGTTTGATTTTGCAGAAGTTTGTAATCCTGAAATACAATCCCCATGCATCTTCTTAAGTTTGGTATTTGATCATTCGATAAGTTTGCAATGTTAATACCTCCAATAGAAACTATACCGCTTGAAGGTTTTTCTTCACTGTAAAGCAGTTTCATAAGAGTGGATTTCCCTGCACCTGATGCTCCAACAATAAATACGAATTCTCCGGAATGAATTTCCAAGCTTACGTTTTTTAATGCACAATAATCATTACTATATCTTTTCGTAACGTTTCTGAATGTTATCATTATATATTTCCTTGTTCTTTTTCTTGTTTATACATAGTACGAATTCTTTTTGCTAATGTTTTTGCATCCAATCCATAATATTCAATAAGCTCATCGGATTTTCCGCTTTGTCCAAATTCGTCATGAATACCTACTCTATAAACTTTAGACGGACATTTTGCAGCTAAAGTTTCACAAATGGCAGTACCTAAACCTCCAATTATTGAGTGATTTTCAACTGTGATTGCAAATTTAGTTTTTTGAACGCTTTCAATAACTGTTTGAAAATCTAAAGGTTTTACAACCGGAACATTTATTACTTCCAAAGAGATACCTTCTTTTTTTAGTTCTTCAGCGGCTAATAGTACTTCAGCAAGAGTTTCTCCATTTGTAAATACGGATACATCAGTACCTTCTTCTACCACAACAGCTTTATGAATATTGAAATGATAATGTTCATCAAATATATCAGGAACATTACATCTGGAAATTCTTATATACATCGGACCATCATGTAAAGATGCATATTTAATAACTTCTTCGCATTCTCTACAATCGGCAGGTACAATAACTGTCATGTGAGGAATTCCTCTCATTAGAGAAATATCTTCAAGTGCTTGGTGTGTAGCTCCGTCTTCACCAACGGTTACACCTCCATGCGTACCAATAATTTTTACATTGAAGTCCGGATAACAAATACCGTTTCTTATCTGATCGTAAGTTCTGCCTGTTGCAAACATTGCAAAACTTGCGATGAATGGAATTTTTCCTTCAGAGGCTAAACCGGCCGCCGTTGCTACCATATCTTGTTCAGCTATACCGCAGTCAAAAAATCTGTCAGGAAATTTGTCTCCAAAAATCTTAGTTTGTGTTGAGCATGCTAAATCTGAGTCCATGACAACAATTTTGTCATTATATTCTCCAATTTCAGCTAAAGTCTCCCCAAATACTTTTCTAATTGATTTTGTTTTAGTTTTATCTATCTTCATCTATATCCTCAAGTATATCGTGTATTCTAAGTGTTTTTCCCCATTTATAATTTAAATTTTATCATAAAAAACAAGTTCTTTCCATTATATTTTATGTTTACAATCCTACATCTGTGAAATTCAAGTATATCTTAATTTTTTAATTCTTATGTAAAGTTTTATTAAAAAAATCTCTTAATTTAGCAATAATTTTCCTTTATGGATATTTAAAGGGTAGAATGGTAATAGACGCAATTTTATGTAGGAAAGGAAAATTTTATGAATCAAATTCCAAGTGTACCAGCAGTAAGACCATATATGGTACAACAACAAACAACATATATGCCTGTTCCTCAGCAGCCGAATTATAATGCTGTAAAAATAGACATACATAACCCAACAGTTGGCACTCAAGGTGTAGGAGAACAATATACTCCTCAATATGCACAACCAACAATGCCATACTATACTTATCCGGAAGCACAAGTTTATAATTACCCGCCGGCACAACAACCAGTAGCATATCCTCCTGTTGTTCCTCAACAATATAATATGCCACCAGTAGCTCAAGCTCCGGTTCAACAACCAGTTCAACCTGTTGAAGTACCAGCACAACAACCAGTTGTTACCCCTGCCATTCAACAACAAAATATAAATGTACCTCAACCGGTTCCTGTTGAAATAGCACAACCAGTTGCAGCTCCTGAAGCTACTGTTTCAACTCCTGTTGAAGAACCTGTAGCTGTTGATAAACCTGAAATTATTGATCCAGAAGCTGTTACTCCACAAGTTGATTTAAATTCATTTATTGCTAAGTTAGCAAATCCGGATTTTGATACTCAAGCTGCAGCAATGGAAGAAATTGCTACAATGGTAAAAGAATCTCCTGACAAAGCAACTGAATTAGTTGATACAAAAGTTTTTGATGCTTTAACAAATATTATTAACTTTGACTCTAGCAAATTAGAAGGTCCTACTAAGGAACAAATCGCAGCAAGAGAAAAAGTAATTACAGGTAAAGAAGTTTCAGAAGATGAAAAAACTTTAGCTAATACTATAACTCCAAAAGAACAAGCTGAACGTAACAAAAGTTATGCATTGTTCACTTCTGCAATAATGCAAAAATTATATGCAGATGAAGTTACAAGATTATCTAACTCTACAGTTCCTTTAACTGAATTACCTGGAGCAATCACTGTAGTTGATCAATTAAAAGATAACCCTAATCCAATGGTTAGAGCATCTGCAATCGAGGCTTTAAGCTATTTACAAAACCCAGAATACAAAAATGATTTAAAAACTGTATTCGAAGTAGCTAAAAATGACCAAGATCCTGGTGTAGCGGAAGCTGCTAAGATTGCATTAGATAGATTAGATCAAGTATAATAATCTATTCTTTGAATAAAATTCCTTTCTTTAAATAAAATAAAGCCCCTGTATAAGGGGCTTTTTTATGTCTATAAATATTTATTAAGCTTATTTATCTTAAAGTTATTTATCCGACTTTTTCATTAGAAGTTTTGTTTTCTGGGAGCTCTGCACAGTTTTCGTAATTTGCCATTTCGCAAATTTGATTGCTCCATTCGTAAACAATTTCTGCTTCTGATAGTGTATAAGAAATTGGTTTTCCTATTTTTATCGTAACATTTCTTCTGGTAAAAGGTTTTAGTTTTGGATAACCATCCCAGTTTGCAATTGCAACAGGAACAATATTTGCTTTTGCATTTTTAGCTATAGCAACGAAACCTTTTTTTATACCATCAAGTTTTCCATAAGGTCTAGTACCGCCTTGTGGAAATATTCCTAATGACCAGCTTGTGCTTACAATATCTCGAACGGTTTTAAAAGTTGCTATTTCCGGTTTTGTTCTATCTACGGCAAATGCTCCAAGTCTTTTTACTAACCAACTCAATTTTTCTGATGAGTCGAATAATTCTTTCTTTGCCATAAATGCTATTGGACAAAGTGCTGCCATTGCAACCATCGGTGGATCAAATATTGAAACATGGTTGGCAGCGTAAATGTATTTACCTTTTTTTGCTTGATTTGCAGGTAAGTTTTTACGGCCTTCAATTTTAAAATTATAGAATATGATAAAAAATCCATATACAACGATTAGTAAAAACGTCATATAAAATATTGTTCGAAACAAATTATATTCTTTTGCGTATCTTCTATTAAAATTACGAATTTCTTTAGTCATTCGTATTTCCTCCAGCAGTTTTTTGTGTAGTTTTTTCTTCTTGAATGTATTTAAATCCTGTTAATTTTTGAATTTCTTCAATCCATTTTTCTTTGACTACTTCAGGATTTTTGTCATATGGAATAATTTCTCCAATGTTAACAATAATTTTTCCTGTAAAAGGCCATCTTTTGACTTCATTAGAACCAATAAGTCCAACAGGAAGAATGTCGCATTTTGTTAATTTTGCTAATCCCGCAAAACCTTTTGTCACACCTCTGATTTCCCCCGGAACTCCGCGAGTACCTTGTGGAAACATTCCTAATACCCAGTTGCTGGCTTTAATTTCTTGAACCGTTTTAACTGTAGATGGGCCTAAATTTTCTCTGTTTACAGCAAATGCTCCAAGCCAATCAATCCACCATCTTAAGAATGGAATATCAAATAATTCTTTTTTTGCCATAAATGCAACGCTCCTTGGCATAACAGCTACCATAAGAGGTGGGTCAAGTGTTGAAAGATGGTTTGGACAAACTATATAATTATTGTCTTTGGGAATATTTTCCATTCCATTGATTTCAATCCTATAAACAAGTTTTAAACGTATCATATACCCAATTTTGCATACCAGAAATTGAAATAAAGTTCTCCATCTGTTAAATTGAGAAGCTTTTCTGGTGCTATATTGTGATTTTTGTTTTCCCATATTTTTCTCTCCATATCTGTAGCACTATTATACATAAAAATTAGGTAGGGGGCTACTTATTAATCTTTTTTTATTGTATTATCAAAGAAAATACGAGGAGAGATATATGTTCGAATTAAAAACATCTAGTAATGAATTAGAAAATGAATTATTTAAAAGTGTTTATGATAAAACGCCTGATTATGTAAAACGTTTGAATTTAATGGATTTTGATAATAAAGGAGAATTTACTTTTACTTTAAAAAGAGAATATTTGAAACCATATGATGCTGTTAATAACCCAAAAGGGCTAAATTTAGAAGAGTGGTTTGAAAATTACGCAAAGGAAGCAAAGGTTTCAACAGCTGGAATTCGTGGTCCACAAAATATTCTATATCCTCAAGATACAAGATTCCCAATTAACCTTGTGGGTATTGTTTTGGCAACATATGCTAAAGCTCTTGTGGCAAAAGAAAAATATGCAGGTAAACGTATTGTGAAGGTTGCAGGATGCGAAGTGCGCTATAATTCAAAATTGTTTTTAGATGCGATTTCAAGAATTCAAGCAGCTCAGGGTATTGAAACTTTAGTTCCTGCGCAAAAGCAAACTATTCCAATTTGGCTTGCTTCATTTTTAGCATTTAAATTAGATTTATTGGGCGGTGAATATATAACATCCAGTCATGGTATTTCTGTTAAAAATGCGACAAAAGACTTGAATTCCCAAGGTAGTCAGTATTTACCAGAGGAATCTATGGAATTTGTTAATAAAATTCGCGAAATATTTGATGAAGTTGACGAAAAAGGAATATATGAAATAAAAATATCTGCAGAAGATAATCCTTTAATCAATGAAAAAGCTATGGAAAATATTGAAGATGGAGTTAATTTGTATGTAGAATATTTACATTCCGGCGTTGCAAAAGATATCAATTTAGATTTAATTAAATCTTTAGATTCGAAAATTATAATTGAAAATGTCGGGGGATCTGCTTATCGAACCCTTTCCCGAGTTTTGGATAAGTTGGGAATTGCTGATAAGTTTGAATGGTTTAATACCAAAGAAGATCCGTTTTTCCATTCTATAGGAAAATATAATGTAACTCCGGATGGTGAATATGCATTTTATGACTATTCAGTAGATGCTACTGTGCTAGTTACAAGACCTGACGGTACAAAATTCTTTCCTGTAATAAATACTATGGATTATCTTGAAAAGCTTAAGAATTCTCCTATAGGAACAGTTATTTTGATTACAGATCCTGATCATGATAGGCTTACTATAACTCAAACAGAGCATTCTTCAAGAATTCCTGATTTAGTTAAATTAGGTATTGATTATATTCAGCTTGATACGGATACTATTTTAACAGTGTTCACTGCTAACCAAGCTTTCTTAATGTTGATGGATTTCTGGGCTAAGCAATTAAAAACTGAGAATCTTTGGAATAATCATCCTAGATTTATTATTAAAACAACAGCTTCTGCGCTTTCTTGGGATGAGTGGGCTGAAAAAAATGATGTTAAAGTTGTTAATGTCCCTGTTGGGTTTAAAGAAATTGCAAACATCATGAAAAAAGTTGAGCTTAAGTTGAAAAATAATCCTGCAGAATCTGTTGTGATTGAAGATGTATTTGGAAATCAAATTGATTTAGGTATTAATCCTCGTTTACTATTTGCAGGAGAAGAATCCGGCGGTATGATTATGGGTACTGAAGAACTCATAAAATCTCAACATGGCAGACTTGCTATTGCAATGCGTGAAAAAAGTGCAACTGAAGCTATTATTGTTGCTTCTGCTCTTGTTGCTCAATTAAAAACTCTTCACGTTTCACTTTCACAATATTTAGCAAATGTGTTCAATACTAATAAAATTATCGGACGTTTTGATACTCGTGTGGATATTGCTTATTATAATGAGTCTGAACCTGATATTAATAAACTTAAAGAAGCTAAGTTGAAAGGTGAAGCTTTGAGAACTAAGAATGATATGTTCTTCTTATCGTTGGCAATTGCATTAAAAGAAGGTAGTATTATTTTAGATGATGTTAAAAATGCTTTAAATGACAGATTCCGTTCTGAAAATCTTGATTTTGATAATTTAAAATCAGTAAGATTTGTTGGTGATGGTACATATTTTGAATTTGATGATAAATTTATAGAAATTCGTCCGTCAGGTACAGATGCTAAAACAAAAGCATATGGTGGCGGGTTGAATAAAGCTGATATTGAAAAATATGCTTCTGTTTTGGGACATTATTCAGGAGAGCGTACTTATTTCCATAAGGCTCTTATAACTGAAGATTTTTATGAAACTTGTAAGGATAGAGCTATGGATTATTATTTGAAATTTGTTGATAAAGACGCAAATAATGAACCATTTGTTGTTCCTGAATATAACTTTTAATAAATTGTCACCCTGAACTTGTTTCAGGGGCTTTTTATATTATAATTGTGTCATAAGATTATATTGTAATGAGGTTGTTATGTTAAGAGATTATTTTATAAATAAAATTGAAAATGCAATTGAAAAAGCTGTTGCAGAAAATAAATTGGGGCAAATGACAGAATATACAAAAGGTTCTTTATCTGTTGAAAAACCTAAAAATCCTGATTTTGGTGATTTTGCAGTAAACGTTTCATCACTTGCTCGCAGTGCAAAAATTGCACCTCCGATGATTGCTAATGCTATTGTTGATTTTGTTGATAAAGAAGAAAATGACTATTCTGTTATTGGCGGATTTATTAACTTTAAAGCTGGTAATGCGCTTTTAGTTAATCTCGTGGATGAAATCTTTACAAAACAAAAAGATTTTGGACGTCCTGAAAAAATTGAAAAAGAAAAGATTATATTAGAATATATTTCAGCTAATCCAACCGGACCTTTCCATATTGGTCACGGAAGATGGGCTGCTATGGGCAGTGCTTTGGCTAATTTATTGAAATTCTATGGACACGATGTTTATCAAGAATTTTATATAAATGATGCAGGTTCACAGATCCAAAAACTTGGACGTTCTTTGATTATAAGAGTTAAACAAGAATTAGGTGATAATATTGATTTCCCAGAAGATGAAATTGAAAGAAAAAATTATTATCCTGGTGATTATTTAATTCCTGTAGCAAAACAATTCTTGCTTGAACATTCAGAAATTAAATCTTCTGTCGATGTTGATAATGTTGATTTGCAAGTATATTGTGATTTTGCTAAAGATTATGAAGAAAAAGTTCAACGCGACTTACTTGATAATTTCCGTGTAAGTTTTGATAAATTTTATTCAGAATTATCATTACATAATTCAGGTAAAGTGGAAGAATGTGTTCAAAAACTTAGAAATAGCGGAAAAATCTATAATAATGAAGGTGCAGAATGGTTTAAGTCTTCAGATTACGGCGATGACCAAGATAGGGTTATTAAAAAAGCTGACGGCTCAAATACTTATTTAACTGCAGATATTGCATACCATATTGATAAACTTGAACGAGGATTTGACCGAATGATTAACATTTGGGGGGCTGATCACCATGGGTATGTTGCTCGTGTAAAAGCTTCTATTGAAGCTTTGGGTTATGATCCGAATAAATTAGAAGTTTTGCTTGGACAACTTGTTAATTTGGTGATTAACGGTAACGAAGTTCGTATGGGTAAACGTAAAAATATGGTTACTTTGGAAGATTTGATTGAAGAAGTTGGTGTTGATGCGACTCGTTTCTGGATGTCTATGAGAAATATTGATACAACACTTGATTTTGATATCGAGCTTGCTAAAACTAAATCTGACGAAAATCCGGTATTTTATGTTCAATATGCACATGCCAGAGCTTGTTCTATTATCAGAAATGCTACAAATGACAGAGTAGATACTGAAACAGGTAAAACTATTCCTGCGGTTATTTCTGAATCTCAATTTAATGATTTGATTGCTAATTTTGATAAAAATCTTATGGATTTAACAATAGCTGATGCCAGAAAATTAGTTCTAAAGCTTGAAGAGTTCAAATCATTGATTGTATCTTCAGCTCAAACAAGACAAGTTTATACAATTTGTCGTTATGTTCAAGAATTGGCAGCTGAATTCCATTCATTTTATAACTCAACAAGAGTTATTACAGATGATGTAGAGTTAACAAAAGCTCGTTTATCTCTAGTTTGGGCATTCAAAACAGTTCTTGCAAATGCATTGGATATCCTTGCTGTAACTGCGCCTGAACGTATGTAGTTGAGAATAACAATATTTTAAATATTTAAAAGGTCGCTTCTTTTATAAGAAGCGACTTTGTTCTTAAGGCTTGCAGGCTTCATCTTCTCTGTCAATTTTACCGTTGAAATTGTTGTCAACACCATCAGAGCAAGAGCCAATTGAATCAAGACTTTCAGCTTTTGGATTAAATTTTAAATACTTGTCCGGAATCATTTGCCACAAATATAGAAAGAAGTTTTTATAATTATTTGCTAATTGTTCATTTTTAATTACTAAAAGATTTTCGTCATTTTTATTTTCTCCACTGTTGGAAAAATTCATAGAACCCATAATGATATACTTATCATCAATTATCATAGCTTTAGAGTGCATTTTACCTGCGTAATTTTCAATTTTAAGCGGTATATTGTTGTTTCTTAGTAATGCATGTTTAGTATTCCTTGTGTACACATTATTTGCATCCATAATTATACGAACATCAACTCCACGTTTTTTCGCTTTTATTAGTTCGTTTGAAATTTCAGTGTGTGTTATTAAAAAAGTGGGGATATAAATGTAGTGTTGAGCATTTTTTATGAGTTCAACTATTCTGATTGATGATTTGTCTTGAGGTGAAAAATATACTTCAACTGTGGAATTCCCAATTTGGAACTTATTTGATAAAGCTTGTCTGGTTTTCTTTGTATGAAATTTGCCGGAAAGCATTTGTTCGAATTCTTTTTCGTATAATTCAGCAATTTCTGATGAATTTATTATAGCAATTGTATTGGCATCGTAACCGCTTGTTCCTGTTGCCGAGAAATTCATTGAACCTGTAAAAACAGTCTTTTTGTCAAATATTATAAATTTGTTATGCATAAGCATATTACTTAGAGTTATGGAATCATTTTTATCTGATCGATATTCTTCTGCAAGGTTTTGTATTATGTGATTACCTTTGTAGTATGTTTTGTTTGTATCGTAATTTTCGTCATAAACGAATCTTATTTTAACATTGCGACTTTTTGCTTTTTCTAAAGCTTTTGTTATGTCGGGTATATTTTCGTATCCGTAAATTGCAATATCAATACTTTCTTTAGCATTGTCTAGCAAGTTAACAAATGCTTTACATTCAGCTGTAGAACATTTATTGTTGGGCTTTAAAAATTTTGTAAAATTTGGATAGTATAAAGTTAAATTACCATTAGAAGCTACTGTAGCAGGTGCATTTAATGTTGGAATATTTATTATTTGTTCATTTTTTCTTACTTTAAATATTTTAGTTTGTTTGGATTGGTTATTATGGCAGTATTTGCAAGGAATTGCACTTGCAGGAAGTTGTTTTTGCGGTATAAGTATTGTGTCGTGAGCAAGTTTTCCAAATTTACAGTCTAATGTGTGATATTTATTTGAATGGTGATTCAGAATAACAAGATTTAAATTTTTTGAATTTTTTAAGTTCTCTTTAAATTTATCAGGGTTCCCGAGTTTCCCTGATGCTATACCAAATCCACTATTTTTGAGAATCTTTTTGTAGTTTAGTCCGTTTATTTTTATGTTTGCGTATTGGCAATCATTTGTGACAGTATTTGTGGTTTTTATAGTTACTTTTTGATTTTGAAGTGTTTTTGCCGCGAATTCTTGTGCTAAATAGCCAAGATTTATCATATCAATTTTACTTAATTTGAATTTTGTAGAGTATTTATTATAAAATTCAACTGATGGTTCCAAAGAAAAACTCTCGATACTTTCAATACAGAATATTTCATCATTTGAAATTGTTTTGTTTTTATCTAAATCAATTCCTAATCTTGTAGGCGAAAAAACTGTTAATATCTCTTTCGACTTATTTGTTTCTGTTATGAATACTGCGAATGCTCCAAGAATAAGAAGGAGAACAATCGATGTAAGAATATTTTTTATCATACTAATTTTTTATAATTTGTAATTTCGAATCCCAGCCTTATGATTGTATTTTGAAGGTGTTTATTTAGAGTTATTTCAAAATCTTTATTAGATTTATTTGTTTTTGAAACTTCATATTTTTGCGGATGGATGATTGCTTCTAACAAAGCTTCTTCTTCTATTGCTTTGGCTCCGTATTCAACCGCGTCATTATCCATAATTCCTGTATATCCAACTCCAATTACATAATCATTTGTTCTTAACCCGTATTCTTCAAGTATAGGTTTATTTATCTTGGTAAAATATTGCAATAAGGCAATTTTAATAAGGTTTATCGGATATTTGAAATTTAAATGCTTTTTTAGTTTTGGTATAAAGTATAACTCTTCATACTGTGTTCGTACATATTTTATATTATATTCTTTAGCAAGTTTACAAGTAATTTTAAATATTTCAGGTATAGCATGAGTGTGCACATGTGAATCTATGTGATCGACTTTTGTTTGTGATTGTATTTTTTCTATTTGAGCACGAAATTCATTTTCAATCTGTTTTTGAACCTCTTGTTTCTTTGCATTTAACATTAAATAGCCGTAGCCAACATTGAATATACCATTTTTATCAGTTAGCAAAGAACATTTTGTTAAAGATTTGCCTTCCATAATGTTAAGATGGACTCCAAGTCCTAAGTTTGGGCAATCCGGAAGAACATCATGTATTGCACTTTCATATGCTTCTCCGTTCGCACAAAGACTGGCACTTGTTAGAAATCCGTTAATATAACCTTCCAGAATTGCTTGATTGTTTTCGTGATGCAAACCGAAATCATCAGCATTTAAAATAAATTTCTTATTTATCATTTACATATCCTTGCATAAACAATTATAAAATAATATAATCATGATAGTAGAAAGAGAGACGAAATGCAAACTCCTAAATTAGCTGTAATAATTCCATGTTTTAATGAAGAATTATGTATTGAAAAAACTGTGAAAAGACTTTTAGAAGTTCTAAAAATTCTAGTAGATAAAGGTAAAATTCAGTACGATAGTTATATTTATCTTGTTGATGACGGTTCTCGTGATTCTACTTGGAAAATTATTGAGCAGTTACATTCTGCAAATACTTTGGTGAAAGGTCAAAAGTTTATTAGAAACTATGGTAATCAAAGTGCTTTGATTGCGGGTTTAGAAGGTGTAAGATCTTTAGGTTGTGATTGTGCTGTTTCAATTGATGCTGATTTACAACAAGACGAGCTTGCTATAGAAAGATTTGTTGAAGAATATTCAAAAGGTTGTGATGTAGTTTTAGGTATTCGTAATGATCGTAAAACAGATTCATTGATGAAAAAGTATACTGCTTTAATGTTTTACAAGATAATGAATCTTTTGGGTGCAAAAATTCCTGTAAATCACTCAGATTTTCGTCTGGTAAGTAAAAGAGCTCTTGATATGATGGGTTTATATCATGAAAAAGCCTTGTTTTTACGTGGTTTCTTCCATGAATTAGGACTAAAAACTACAACTGTGAAATTCAATGTTAAACCTCGTATGGCTGGTGAATCGAAGTTTAATATGCTATCTCTTTTAGGGTTGGCTTTGAATGGTATTACTTCTTTTAGTATTGTTCCGTTGAGAATAATTGCTGTTTTAGGTTTTATAATGTTTGTTTTATCTGTTGTTGTAGGTTTAGAAACTATTTATGAAAAAATCTTTTTAGGCGATTCTCCAAACGGATTTGCTACTGCAATTATCATATCTTGCTTTTTTGGTGGATTGCAGATTTTTTGTTTGGGCGTAATTGGTGAATATGTAGGACAAGTATATAAAGAAGTAAAAGCGCGTCCTAGATATATTACAGAAATTGAATTAAAATAAAAAAATAAAAAAGCCGTGCCACTGTCTATCGAAATTTACAAATACATTGTCCTTTAATACTTTCTCCTTCAAAGAGTAAAACACCCGTAAGATCAATCTTAGTGCTGCTGGGTTTCCCCCCTGACACGGTTCGAAAGTTTACGCCATCTTAAACTTTGTTATCAACGATTATACTAAATTTCAATGTACTCATAAAGCCCTCACAACAGGCTCTGCACCCCGCTTTAGCTTCGGGTCGAGAGTTCGCAACACCCCGTGGAGCACGGCTTAGTTTTTATACTAGCACACTAATGCTTTTAAGTCCAGTTATTTTATATAGGTAACTCGTCTAATGTATTTTATCTTCTAAGGATTATCCTTTTCTTGAAAGGAGAATTCTATGACAGAACGTCTACAATTTTATAAATGTAAAGTATGCGGTAATTTAGTGCAAGTTATTTTATCTGGTGAAGGAGAGCTTGTTTGTTGTGGGCAGCCAATGACTTTGGTCGAGGCTCATAAAAATGATGAGGAAATGAATGAAAAACATGTTCCGGTTTTCTCTGTTACCGATAAAAATGGTGCAGAAATTCAAGTCGGATCTGTTATGCATCCATCTACAAATGAACATTACATTCAATTTATAGAAACAATTTCTCATGATAAAAAATCTGTTAATCTTCAGTATTTTGAACCTTATGACGAACCGATAATGCTTCTTAAAGATAAGATTGGAGTTTATAATGCTAAGGCATTTTGCAACTTGCATGGTTTATGGGAAGGCGAAGGTTAATTAAATAATGTTTTCCACTGATATAAAGATGAAAGGACGGGTAATGATTAGTGATAAAATTAGAGATATTCTCAATGAGCAAATTAATAAAGAATTTTATTCCGCTTATTTATATTTGGCAATGTCTGCTTATTTTTCTGAAATTGGTTTGTATGGCTTTTCTAACTGGACTAAGGTTCAATCTCGTGAGGAAATAGATCACGGTATGATTTTATTTGAATATGTTCTTAATAGAAAATCGCAGGTGAAATTACAGCAATTGGAAATGCCTACTCTTGAACTGAATGGTCCAATTGGTGTGTTTGACCAAATATATGAGCATGAGCGTTCAATTACTTCTGCAATAGATTGTGTTGCTGACATGACTGAAGGTGAATGTGATTTAGCTACAAGAAATTTTATTGATTGGTACTTAAAAGAGCAGATTGAGGAAGAAGCTTCAGTTTTAAGAATTATTTCTAAACTAAAAGCTTTTGGCGCCGAAAAATCAGCATTATATTTAATTGATAGAGAACTTGCAACCAGAGAATATTCTGCTCCTACCTACTAAACTTGTAGAATATTGCGGATTTGTAAACAATTTGTCTATTTCGCTAAAATATTCTATTATGTTTGTATGAATTTAGGGAAAATATTATACGTTGATGATGATAAATTGTTAACTTCAACTTTTACTACGTTAATGATGGTTGAAGGTTTTAAGGATGTTGTTGTATATAACAATCCTTTAGAAGCTGTTGAATATTTAAAAACAGAAGCTCCTGACTTAATTATTTCCGATTTCTTAATGCCGGAAATGAATGGTCTGGAGTTTTTGCGTGAAGCAAAAAAACTTTATCCTGAAGTAAGCATGATATTACTTACTGCTTATGCGGATAAAGAAAATGCAATAAAAACTATCAATGAAATCGGTGTTTACAAGTATATTGAAAAACCTTGGGACAATGATGATTTGATTATGAATATCAATAATGGTATTGAAAGAAGTCATCTTCTTGCCAATTTGCGTGATAAAATTGAAGAATTAGAGAAAGCAAAAGCCCAATTAACAACATATTCGGAAAAGTTGGAAGAGTTAGTTGCAGAAAGAACCAAAGAACTTTCTCATGCTAATTTGAAATTATCCGGAATTATCAATTACTGTGCGGATGGTATTATAATTATTGATTCGCAAGGAAATATTGAACAAGTTAACCCTGCTTGTGAAAATATGGTTGGCCTTACGGCAGATGCTTTGCTTAAAATGAAAATTCAGGAAATTGCCTATTCTGATAATCCTAAATTAAATCAAGCTCCTAAGTCAACCGTAAAAAATACTATACTTGGGCTTTCTTGTGAAAATTCGGAATTTTTGTTGAGAGATTTATATATTCATAATGCAATCAATGGTGAATCAATTCCTGTTGAGATAAATTTTGCATCACTTGCGGCGGATGAAGACGACGCTGAAAAATTTGTTGGTGTTATTAGAAACGTTACTGTACAAAAAGAAACAGAGCGTTTACGCGATGATTTCATTGCGACTCTCACTCATGATTTGAGAACTCCGCTTCTTGCAGCAATTCAGACTTTGAAATTCTTCCTTGATGGTTCCTTGGGTGAAATTTCTGATAAACAAAAAGTTCTTTTAGCTACAATGCTTCAAAGTAATGAAGATTTATTGGGTTTAGTTAATGCATTGTTAGAAGTTTATAGATTTGAAAGCGGTAAGTTATCTTTATGTAAGACTGTATTCAGTATAAATGATTTGGTAACTCAATGTTATGAAGAACTTGAACCTCTTTCTAAAAAGAAAAATATTTCATTTAAACTTCATTCTGATATAGATGGGGATTTATTGATTGATGCTGATAGAGCAGAAATAAAGAGAGTTATTACTAATTTATGCGGTAACGCTTTAAATTATACTAATAAAGATGGAGAAATTGATATTTATGTAAAAGCTCAATGTGGAGATTTTATTTTCTCTGTTGTTGATAATGGAAACGGTATTCCAAAAGAAGATATTCCTCATTTGTTTATGAGATTTTCTCAAGGAACAAGTAAAAAACGTTCTACAGGTACAGGTTTAGGTTTATACTTATCAAGACAAATCATTGAAGCCCATGGCGGTAAGATTTGGGTTGAAAGTAAAGTTAATAAGGGTAGTGAATTTTCATTTGTTTTAACAAATGTTGTTGCTGAATCTAGAGTTTAAAGGGTAGGAAGATAATGTCTAAGACTATTAAAGTTACAATTATAGAAGATCATGATATGACAAGAATGGGGCTTTCTTTTGCCTTGTCTAATAATGAAGCCATAAATGTTCTTGGCACCTCTGCAGATGGTTTGGATGGTGTGAATCAGGCATTGGAATTAAAACCTGATCTTGTAATTATGGATATCGGACTTCCTTCAATTGATGGTATTGAAGCTACACGTAAAATAAAAAATGCTATGCCTGAAATTAAGGTTTTGATGAACACTTCTCGTGATAACGAAGATGATATTTTAGATTCATTTGCTGCGGGTGCAGATGGTTATATAACTAAAGGTGCCACTTCGGATCAAACTATTTCTGCTATTAAAGCTGTTAGTGAAGGTGTTGGTTGGCTTGACCCTGCAATTGCAAGAGTTGTTCTTTCTAATATTCGCAAAAATAACCAAGCTCAGCCAAAACAAGGTGAAATTAATTATCAAAAAGGTAAAAATTTGTACGGTTTGACTGAACGAGAAATGGAAGTTCTGGCTTTATTAGTTGAAGGATTGAAAAATCCACAAATTTCTAAAAAACTAGTTATTACTATTGCGACAACAAAAACTCATGTTCATAATATATTACAGAAATTATATGTAAAAACTCGTTCTAAAGCCGTTGCAACTGCAATGAAAGATGGTTTAGTATAAATTTAGGTTGTTTGTTATGCTTAAAAAGGGTGTATTGTTTCTAATATGTTTGATTTGTTGGGCAAAACCATCTTTTGCAGCATTTGAACTGAAAAATCCGTTTGCAAAAACAGACGATACTCGTGCCAGAGATATAAAATATCAGTACGAAGTTTTAAAGGCTGATGAAAAGAAGAAAATGGAAGGGAAAATCTATAACCGAACACCATCAGGTTATATGACTGTTGAAGAATATGAAAGAATGTCCGAGTATAAAGATCGTTCACGCTTAGAAAGTGATATTCCTCAACTAGAGAAACCCTC
>JAAVBM010000003.1 GCA_014803505.1 bacterium
AGATGGTCCCATTCTGTATTTGGCTCTAATACATCACGCGGTAACTATAAGAGACCGGCAGCACTGAATGCGTTAGATGACGAGTATAGCTCTACAGAGGATGTGGATGTACCTGCAAATGGCCGCAAAGAGGTTGTTTATGAGGATAAGGCAGAAGCAGAAGCGGCAGGAAAGGATATTGGCGATTTAAAGAGCGTAACCGTTTGGAGTGAGAACGGCAGAGGTAAAGTTGTTCCTGCCTCTACGGATGGTTTATCTTACTACTATACCAGTATCGATCCATCGAAAAACAACTTTTCATTATCAGCATTGATCCATGTAAAGAGTTGGAAATTCTCCAATGGCCAGGATGGCTTTGGTATGATGGTTACCGATACGGTCGGACAGGACGGCGATGACGGTAATAGTTGGACCAACTCTTATCAGCTGCTTGCATCCAAGATACAGTACAGCTGGGTTCGTGCGACAGGTGTGGGAACGGAAAATTATGTTCCGGGGTATGTGACTAATGCACCTGGTAACGGCACTACAATAATGCGTTATGAAATGAAACTCGGCGTGGGCTGGAATGCTAAAGAGGGTGCAAAAGCATCTGACGTTGCAAAGATTAAATCCGGTGCGTTGACTTCACCAGTCAACTTCTCAACAAGTTCAGGCACACTGGAACACAGTGCAGGCGACTATAATAATGGAGTGGGACAAATTACAGGCTCCTACAATGCTGTCGGCAATGCTTATAGTACAGCTCCAGAGTCTTCATTTGGTAACGATGCTGCTCTGCTGAAGGATTTCAGATTCCAGATTCAGAAGTATGACAATGCATATGCACTTCGTTACCTGGCAGTTGAAGCGACAGAGAATATACCTGAAGGAGATGAAGATCAGTATTGGACAATCGACGGCAAGAACTATAAGATTCTTGGCGAGCAGGTATTCTCAGATGATAACAACAATAAACTGACACAGATTGACAAGAATAACATTTATGTAGGTTTCTTTGCAGCAAGAAATGCAAGAATCGGTGTAAATGATATTAAATTGGATGTAACAGAGGCTGGTTCTGATCCGTATGTGATCCCTGAAGTATCTGTGGATCCGAGTGTAACCATTTCCTCAATGGAGGCTTCCAACAGCAGTAATTATGACCTTATGGTCAATACAAACTTTGACGGTACTATGACAGTTTACAGTCAGCCGGTTTCAGTTGGTGAAGACGGCAAAGAAGTACTGGGTACAAAGAAAACAGTTATAACAGGTAAGGCGATTACTGCAGGCACGAAGTATACATTTACTTCAGCGCTTGGCGAAGGTACTACAAGGTTTACATGTTCTGCAAAACCGAATGAAAACTATGTACCGGGTGACAATCAGGTACTGTCAAGCAAGGAGTTGCAGACGGCTGAGATAGATGTTACATATCATGCATTTGCAGACGATACCATTTATGTAAAACCTGAAGGCGCTCAGGTAGGAACTACAAAGAACGAAGGTGACAATGTATATATTGCCGGTTCTAAAGAGTATCCGACAAATGTTTACGATGCTGTAAATTATGCAAAGGTTGGACAGACGATCATCCTCGCAAATGCTAAGTATGACTTGGTGAAGGAATATAACCATAATGAAAACGGCGCAGCCAATCTGTTAGTTGGTAAGAAACATGATGGTACTGCCAGGTCCTATATTACAATGAGGGCAGCTACATTAGCTGATGAATGGGCGGACGGTTATAGAGCAAATCAAAGACCTGTTTTAGACTTCGGCCAGAAAACCCAAAATAATGACACTGCATTTAGCATTGCAGGTAATTACTGGCATTTTGAAGGCTTTGATGTAATGGGCTCTAAGGATGGTGAGAAGGGTATCCTTCTTGGCGGCAGCCATAACATCCTGAGCGATCTGCGGACATATTTAAACGGTAATACCGGTCTGCAGGTTGCAAGATATAGCAACGGCACCCGTGCGGATTGGCCTTCCTACAATACCATAATTAACTGTAGTTCATTCATGAACTATGATTCAGGTTATGAAGATGCGGATGGATTTGCAGCTAAATTGACCTGTGGTGACGGTAACAAGTTTATCGGATGTATCGCAGCTTACAATGCAGACGACGGCTGGGATCTGTTTGCAAAGGTAGAATCAGGCAGTATCGGAGTTGTAACACTTGAGAACTGTCTTGCATTTAGGAACGGTTATCTGTTTGGTGCAGCAGGCGTGGGACCGGGCGGTTCTGACTTGATTTACAGATATACTGATTTCAGCCAATTCACTAAGACTACCAGTATTGTAAGTGCAGGTAATGGTAACGGATTTAAGATGGGCGGCGATTCCATGAGCGGATATCATGTCCTCAGGAATTCGGTTGCTTTTGGTAATAAGTCAAAGGGTATCGACTCTAACAGCTGTCCAGATATACAGATTTACAACAGTATTTCATTTAACAATGAAGCAAACAATGTTGCTCTGTATACAGGTGCAGCCGTAAACACTGACTATTATGTAGAAAACTTGATTTCTATTAAAGATAGCAGCTGTGGCAACGGCGGTGCATCAACAGCGGAAAATATTTCACTGAAAGGTACCCAGAATAAGAACAAAATTTACGGTGCTAATAATTACTTCTGGAACGGCTCTAAGTCTGCAAATGTTGACGGACTTGAATTTAATACGTCAAAATTTGTACATATGAGCATGAATAACGCAATTTTTGGTTCCACAGGTACAAGAATTGACAGAGATGCGGATGGTTCAATTAACCTGCATGGTTTCTTAGAGTTTAGAGATGGTGAAGGATTCGGAGACGGCATTGAAATGGGTGTAGGCGGCAGCAATCCTGGTGACGTACTGGATAAGGGCTCTGACATCTATGTATTTGCATCAGATTACAGCAAGGGTAACTCAAAACTTTCAGAAATTACGAATCTTAAGCAGTATGATTCTACACTTGAAGGATATAACTGGGTTGATGGAGATATCTTAATTTCTTCATTTGCCGGCACAGCTGTAGACTTCAAGGTTACAAATGGAACACGTGAGAGAACAGTTACAGTCAACTTTATCCAGCTGGACGGCGCAGAGCTTCAGATAGTAAGCGGCGACGGCAACGAAACCAGAGGTAGAAGTGCAGATGGTATTCTTGATTCAGATGAAACATGGATTGTTGAAGCAGTACCTGTAATCTCTCCGGCAGTTAAACCTGATAAGGAACTTAAAGGCGGCAGCTTCAGTGCAGAGATAAAGGATACTCCTAAAAACATGCTTGTCCTTGGTACTCCTACAACTGGAACAGTTAATGAAAACCTGAAAGTAGATAAAGCAAGGGTTACAGTCAATGGAGAAGATGGCAAAAACGGCAGTGCGAAACTGACAGCAACAGTAACACTGAAAGTTGGCAGCAGAACAGTTAAAAAGACTGCAGTATTGGCATTTACTGTAAAAGATAAAGTGGGTATTAAGTTTGACACTATCACTCCTGATCCGGCTACAAACAGCGATAAGGTACAATGGACATCTGACCATGACTATATACAGGTTGACATGGATACGATGAAAGATCAGACCTTTACTATGAAGAATCTGCATTTTGAAGATCTTGAGGGAAATATCCAAGACTTCGGCAAGGGTGTAACAGTCAAAGTAAATGACACAAGTGTCATTAAACTGGATGGAAAGATACAACCTACTGCAGACGGCAAGGGTGTGGATGTATCATTCAAGGTTGTAAACAAGAGTGGTGACGGCGGTACAGCAACCGTAACAGTAACCTCCAAGAATGATAAGTCACTTGTAAGAAATTATATCGTGACAGTAAGCGGAAGCAAGTTTGCATGGAATTCAGGTACAGTTACAATCGATAAAGCCCAGACGGCAGGCATACAGCTTGCAGCCCTTGAACCTTTTGGCACATCAGGCACAGTCAACAAGATTACTGTTAAAGAAGTATACAAAGGAACAAAAGCTGCTGGAAAAACATATAGTGACTATAATAAATTCTTTGAAGCAAAACAGGTAACAGAAGGGGTTTATGAACTGAACACTACTGCGGCTGCAGTTGGTACAGGAGAAGGGACAAAAGCCGGTAAAGGTCCTGGTACACTTCCAAAAGGTACATATACTGTAGTATACCAGGCAGAAGTAAATGTACCGGATGCAGGCCAGACAGAAGCACCTCAGACTGATGAAGCTGCAGTAACAACCAAACCAGTACAGTTTACACCGATTACCATCAAGGTAACAGAGACAAGACCGACTGTAACATTCAGACAGACAAAGAGAGTCAACCTATTCTACAAGAACGGTACAGACGGCAGCACAGGTAAATTAACTGCATCTTCCAAACAGGGTGCTGTAACAAAATTGGAAGTAACAAATGGCAGAAATAGTAATGTTAATGAATACTTCCGTTTCTCAAACAATGGTTCAGGCTATGACATCGTAAGCATCAGTAAAGATAAAGTTAATGTTAAGCCAAACGGTACAGCCGATTACAGAGACATAATGAGAAATAACAAAGCGGTACTGAGAGCTTATGTTGACGGATACTACCCTAACTATTATGTGGAAAGAAACTTTACGGTAGGCCTGGAGTTCAGACAGCCCAGACTGAAAGTTACAGCGCTTGACAAGACCATCTATACCGCTGTGGGCATGGACGGTGCAGACATACTGATCTATGATCCAGATTCAGAAATGTATCTCAGCCCGGATGTTGCAACTATTGAGCTTTTAACAGAGAAATCAGCAGGAAAGGCTTATTCAAAGGCCAATGCTGACTTTGAAGTAGGTGATATCGCAAACAGCGCAAACAGCGGAAACGGTGTGCGGCTTATTGCGAAAGTTGGAGCAAAAGGCGGTGCAGTGAGAATCAGCATCAAGTATGATGACTGGCACAAGGATGCATCTGTAATCGTAAACCAGAGCATCAGGGTTGTTAAGACGGTGCCCAGGATGACGATCAGACCTGTTAAGCTGAATATCAACACAGAGAAATTTGTCGGCAAAGAGCAGGCATCTGCACCTATCTTGGTAACAGGTGCATCAGGTTATACTATTAGTGACCTCAAGCTGACAGGTGCAAATGCAAAGGCAACAGAGTTCCTTAAGTTTGTTGATTATGAGCTTTCTACAGATGTTAATGGAAATCAAGTACTCTTAGTAAACCTTAAAGCTGTAGCTGATGACGGCGTTAAGTTCCCTTCAAAGGTAGTTAACGAAAGAACCGGCGCATACGGAATGGAGAGAGGCTATTCAAGCAGCTACAGCTTCAAAGCTGAATATATGCTTGGAGGTGTAAAACAGAATACAAACTTTAAGATTTCTCTTGTAAAGAATGAGAAACTCACAGTGGCAGTCAAAGGCAATATTAATATCATTGACCGCGAGAACGGTACTGTAAACCTTAAACCAAGGATGACGAATTTTACGCCATCACAGGTATCAAATGTAGAACTTACGGGAGATGCAGCAAATCTGTTTACAGTTGTAGACTTTGACAGAAGCACAGGTACAACAACAGTAAAGGCAAAAGATACCGCAGTTCTTAAGAACGGCAGCTACAAAGTAACGCCCGTATACTACTTCGATCTTGGAGTATCAGGCACTGCTGATATGACAACGGACAGACCGATAGTAATCAGGGCAGCGCAGCCTAATCTTAAGATTACCGGTCTTAAGGATGTACTGGAAGTTAAACTTTCATCTCCTGATACAGCGGCACAGAGAACTCTCACTGTAGCTCCTGCCGGTGCATACATCACAGGACTGACACAGACCAGTGGTTTAGAGAACTTCACACTGACCTATACGGGCGACGGCGTAGAAGTAACAATCAATAACAGAGCCGGTCTTAAAGAAGGTAAGACCTACAAGATTACAGCACTTATTAATGTTGAAGGCAGCGGCTCAAATGTTAAGAAACAACAAATCTCAATTCCTGTAAAGGTAATTAGATAATGTGATTAAGATTTAATCAAAAAAGAAGGACGCAGGCAAAATTGCCTGCGTCTTTCTATATTTCGGATAGTTAATTTCCCCTGTCCATGATTTGAAATGTGCCTTGAGGAAAAGATTCGGACTACGGTGAATAGCCGTAGTCCTTTTATAGTGTTATTGTTTTTCCGTAAGCGGTGGAGTGTGATACAGTTTGCGTTCAATCAATTTACGCTCAAAATCAATTTCTTGTAATACTGGTTCACAGTTTGCCTTTTTAGCTACTCTTTCTAATCTGTCTAGTAAATCTAACCGTTCAAAGAGATTTACGTTAATTTCTTTTTCTCCTGGCATATATAATCACCTCCATCAGATAATTAATTTATTTGACGTATTAATTATAACAAAAAATATTTGCACTATCAATCTCTTTATATCCTTTCTATATTTCATCAACCAGCCATTGTAATGCGTTTATTCTACGTATCCCCTCATAATCGGCTTCCGGATCATTATCCAATGTCAATATATATTTCGGATAGTTATCTGCGGTCTGACGAAGCGGCGCCAGCTCCCTGTTAAGAACCGCTTCATCACGAACAGTTGCGGCTACCTGAAAATAAATCTGTCCTCGCTCATGGACAGCGACAAAATCAATTTCCAATTCATTTACTTTTCCTACATATACATCATATCCCCGTCTAAGCAATTCCAGATAAATGATGTTTTCTAATATATGTCCTACATCCATGGCTTTAGAGCCGAGAAGAATTCTCCTTAATCCGATATCCACAACATAATACTTTTCCAATGTCTTCAAGTACTGCTTCCCTTTTACGTTATACCGCTTTGCCTGATACAAAACATAACTTTCCAAAAGCGCATTTATATATTTTCCAACCGTTTTGGTATCTATTTTTCTTCCGCCAGAAGTCATGGAATCAGCAATTTTTTTTGTAGAAAGATAATTTCCTATGTTATCAAAAGTAAAACGGACTACGCTTTCTAACATCATCGGATCACTAATCTTATTTCTTGCGGCAACATCTTTTAATACAATTGTACTGTATACCCCATTAAGATAATCATGCAGTGTCGCAGGGTTATCCTTAAGCTCCAATGCATACGGCAGGGAACTTTGTTCTATATACTGTCTGTACGCAGCTTCCAGATTCTCGCTCCCATCTACTGCTCCAACATATTCTTTAA
The DNA here is from genome assembly GCA_014803505.1 of bacterium. Lineage (GTDB taxonomy): Bacteria > Cyanobacteriota > Vampirovibrionia > Gastranaerophilales > Gastranaerophilaceae > Zag111. The sequence goes on from JAAVBM010000003.1 coordinate 7,141, forward strand.
AGGATAAAGGCAGCATTTTAATTTCAACATATCTACCCGATATAAAAGTCGCAATTTCACTTGAAAGCATATAAGCATTAGAGCCTGTCAAATATAAGTCAATCTCTTTTTTTATAAAAAGGCTATTTACAACATCCGGAAAATTTTCTACATGCTGAATCTCATCCAAAAAGACATATAACTTTTTATCCTGAACCAAACGCTCTTTAATATACTGATAAAGCTTCTTCGGACTGCGCAGTTCATAATAGTCATAATCTTCCAGATTGATAGACAGAATTTGCCCATCATCAATACCGGTACTTTTTAAATAATCCTGAAAAATTTCCATTAGAGTAGATTTCCCACATCGTCTTACACCGGTAATGATCTTGATCAGATGTTTATCCTTAAATACTTTTAATTTATTTAAATACTCTGTTCTTTCAATTCTATTCATATGCAACAAACCTCCTACATATAGTATAATTCTTTTGTGTATAATTATCAACAAATTTTGGGATTGTATTCTTAAAATATATAATTGCAGATTTGTTTTGGGAATGAAACAGAAAATGTGAAAGAACTGTTAGGGCGCATCATGGCTTGCAATCTAACAAAGGAGTTAAAGTAGATATAAAAAAAGAACGCAGGCAAAATTGCCTGCGTCCTTCTTGTTTAATTACATCTCAATCACATTATCTGATTACCTTTACAGGAATTGAGATCTTTTGTTGCTTAACATTTGTGCCACTACCTTCAACGTTAATAAGTGCCGTAATCTTATAGGTCTTACCTTCTTTCAGACCAGCCCTGTTATTGATTACTACCTCTACACCATCTCCTGTATAGGTAAGTGTAAAGTTTTCTAATCCGCTAGTCTGTGTCAGGCTTATGATTTCTGCACCAACAGGAGCTACAGTAATAGTTCTCTGTGCTGATGTCTCATGTGATGAAAGTTTAACTTCCAGTGCATCTTTCAAGCCACCAATCTTAAGATTGGACTGTGTTGTTTTGATTACTATCGGTCTTAATGTTGTCATTCTGGCAGTGTCTGATACTCCAAGATCGAAGTAGTATACAGGTGTTACCTTGTAGCTGCCTTTCTTAAGGATAGCAGTATCCTTTGCTTTTACAGTCATTGCACCTGTGCTTCTGTCAAAGTCTGTAATTGTAAACAGATTTGCTGCATCGCCCGTAAGTTCTACACTTGATACCTGTGACGGTGTAAAGTTCGTCATCTTAGGTTTAAGTGTTACCGTACTGTTTTCACGGTCGATAATATTGATGCTTCCTTTGACTGTTACTGTAAGTTTTTCATTGCTTACAAGAGAAATCTTAAAGTTTGTTGTCTGCGGTTTGTCTCCCAACTTATATTCTGCCTTAAAGCTGTAGCTGCTTGCATAACCGGATTTCATCTTGTAAATGCCAGTTCTTTCGTTAGCAGTTGCAGGGAATTCAGTACCATCGTCAGCATCTTTCAGGTTTACTAAGAGTACCTGATTTCCATTAACATCTGTAGAAAGCTCATAATCAACAAACTTATTAAGGAACTCAGTTGCCTTTGCATTTGCGCCTTTCAACTCGAAATCATTAATAGAATAACCTGCTGCACCACTTAACAGAATAGATGAAACAGCCTGCTCTTTACCAACAAATTTCTTGCCGATATTCAGCCTTACCGGTCTGATTGTCATCCTGGGCACCGTCTTAACTACTCTGATGCTCTGGTTGACAATTACAGAAGCTTCACTGTACCAGTCATCATACTTGATGCTCAGCTTCACTGCACCGCCTCTTACTGAGTCTGACTTCGCAATAAGCCGCACACCGTTTCCACTGTTTGCGCTGTTTTCTATATCTCCTATTGTAAAGTCATTATTAGCTTTTGAGTAAGCTCGCCTATTTGCTGTATCTGTTATAAGTTCAATAGTTGCAACATCTGGGCTGAGATACATATCTGAATCCGGATCATAAATCAATATGTCTGCACCGTCCATACCGATAGCAGTATAGATAGTCTTATCAAGCGCTGTAAGTTTCAGTCTCGGCTGTCTGTATTCCAGAGCCACTGAGAAATTACGTACTATGTCATAAGCATCATAATATCCTTCGACATGTGCTTTCAGTATTGCCTTGGTATTCTTCTTTATTGTTCTGAAGTCTGCTGCACCGTTTGCCTTAAGCTCATCAATAGGCTTTTTACTAATACTTACGATGTCATAACCAGAACCATTGCTTGAGAAGCGGAAGTAATCATTAATTTTACTATTTTTATTATCTTTTACTTCCACAATCGTTACAGCACCCTGTCTAGAAGATGCAGTTAATTTACCTGTACTGCCGTCCGTACCGTTCTTATAGAACAGGTTAACCTTCTTTGTCTGTTTAAACGTTACTGCCGGTCTTGTTTCTATTACCTTAATGGTAATTGGTGTAAACTTGATAAGTTCTGTTTTTTCTGCCGGAGTTTCATCTCCTGGTGCAGAATCATCCTGGGTAGCTTCTGCAGGTACTGTTACTTTTGCCTGATATACTACAGTATATGTACCCTTTGGAAGTGACTTCACTGCAGCTTCTGTAGTATTCAGCTCATAAACATCGCTTGTTACCTGGTTTGCAACAAAGTAGCTATTATAACTGCTCTGAGGAGTTTTAGAAACCTTTGCTCCCTTGTATACTGCCGCAACAGTAATTTCACCATCTTTAACATTGTCCATTGACTGGTCAAACGGTGCAAGAGCTGACAACTGTATACCAGCCGTCTGAGCCTTATCAATCGTAATCAGGCTTGAGGTCCAAGCAAACTCACTTCCGCTTACTGTCACGATATAATTTCTTACAAGCGACTTGTCGTTCTTGGATGTTACCGTTATGGTTGCTGTACCGCCATCACCACTCTTGTTTACAACGGTGAATGTTGCATCGACACCAGTTCCTCCGGTTACACTTGTTTTAGTTGTTGATTTCAATTTAATGACACTTGTGTCATTTACTTTAATCGTTACTCCCTTACCGAATTCAGTTTCCTTTTCTACGAGTTTGGTTTCGCCTGTATCACTGCCATCATCATTTTTTACAGATTCTTCAACTGTCGTAGCAAAATGCAGATTCTTCAAAGTAAAGGTCTGATTAGTCATTGTATTCATGGAAACCTGTATATAGTCACTATCAGCTGTCCATCTTACCTTATCGCTGTCATCACTCGGTGTAGGATCGATAGTGTCAAACTTAATACCTGTTTTGTCTTTTACCGTAAATGTTGATACTGCAGTCTGTTTAACCGTCTTGCCGCCAGCTGTCAATGTTATTGTTGCTGTCATCTTCGCGCTGCCGTTTGTGCCTTTTCCATTTACAGTAACTTTTGCAGCAGCTACATTCAGGTTTGCGTTAACTGTTCCAACCGCAGGAGTACCAAGTGTAAGCAGCTGTTTTGATGTTTCCTTTATCTCAGCTTTGAATCCGCTAAGAGCCACATTAGGTTCAACTGCCGGAGAAATCACAGGTACAGCTTCAACTGTCCATGTTTCAGATGCATCCAGAATGCCGTCGTTATTTTCGTCACCGCCTGTAACCTGAAGCTCTGCGCCGGTCAACTGGATGAAGTTTACTGTAACGGTCCTATTGTCTGTTCCGTTTGTTACAGTAAAGTCTACAGCTGAGCCTGCATATGCAGATACTAAGATTGTACCATCAGCCCAGTCATATCCATTAGCAGCAAGTGTTTTCGTTGCATCGTAGTCACTGAGCTTAATCTCTGAAAGTTTTGAGTTACCCTTACTATAGTTTGCAGCAAATACATAGATGTCAGCACCCTTATCCAATGTAGCATCAGGGTCGGAGTTTCCTATGTTGCTTTCGCCGTCAATCGCTAAGAAATTATGCAGATTGATTGAACCATCAGGATTTCTGTCAATTCTTGTACCTTTGGCGCCAAAAATTGCATTGTTAACACTCATATCGCCAATTCTTGACATATCAAATACAGTACCGTCAGAATTTACAGACTTAGCACCGTCCCAATAGTAATTGCTGGAACCATAGATCTTGTTACGGTTTTGTGTACCCTTAATTTTAATGTTTTCTGCTGTTGTTATACCGCTGTTGGCACAACTGCTATCTTTAATAGAGATCAAGTTTTCTACATAATAGTCAGTGTTTACAGCTCCACCTGTATACAGAGCAACATTGTTTGCTTCATTATTAAATGAAATACTGTTGTAAACCTGTATATCCGGGCAACTGTTAGAGTCGATACCCTTCGACTTATTACCAAATGCAATCGAATTCTTGAGGACATGATATCCACTCATGGAATCGCCGCCCATCTTAAATCCGTTACCGTTACCTGCACTTAAAACACTCGTGTTCTTGTTATACTTGTTAAAATCTGTATATCTGTAAACCAAATCTGCGCCGGTGTCTTTATAATAACCCTTAACACCGAACAGATAACCGTTCTTAAATGCAAGACAGTTCTCGATAGTTACAACTCCGATGCTGCCTGATTCTACTTTGGCAAACAAATCCCAACCATCGTCGGCATTGTAAGCCGAGATACATCCGATAAACTTGTTACCGTCACCACAGGTCAGCTTAGCTGCAAATCCGTCAGCATCTTCATAACCTGAGTCATAGTTCAGGAATGAACTACAGTTAATGATAGTATTGTATGAAGGCCATTCTGAACGACCATCATTGCTGTATCTTGCAACCTGTACACCGGTGTTACCGTTTAAGTATGTACGCAAGTCACTCAAAATATTATGGCTGCCGCCAAGGAGAATACCTTTCTGTCCGTCCTTGGAGCCCATTACGTCGAAGCCTTCAAAGCGCCAGTAATTGCCCGCAATGATAAATGCAGTGTCGTTCTTTTGGGTTTTCTGACCGAAGTCTAAAACTGGTCTGCCTGCTGCAGCATTATAAAAGTCTCCATCCTCAGATGTAGCTGCCCGCATTGTAATGTAAGACTTCGGCGTACCGTCGTGTTTCTTACCAATCAGCAGATTTGCTGCCCCATCTTTATTACTGTATTTATCCGCTGTAAGGTCATACGGACCGCCTGCCAGAATAATTGTCTGACCAACCTTTGCATAATTTACAGCGTCATAAACGTTGGTCGGATATTCCGCTGAACCAGCATATACATCCGTTGTGCCGTCCTTTAACTCGCCAATCAGGGCGCCATTTGGAGCTACATAAATCTTATCACCATTAAACGCATGGTATGTAACCTCAAATGGTTCTTTTTCATTTGTTTGCATATCAAAGATCGATAATTCCTGATTTTCGCCCGGTACAAAGTTTTCATTAGGCTTTGCGTAATACGTAAACTTTGTCTTACCTTCGCCCAGTGCTGTGGTAAATGTGTACTTCGTACCTGCAGTAATTGCCTTACCTGTTGTAACGGCTGTCTTTTTGCCGTTATATTCTTTGTAGATAGTCAGCGTACCGTCAAAGTTAGCATTCAACGCAAGCTCATAGTTCTTGTCGTTGGAAGCTTCCATCGAGGTAATGGTTACGCTTGGATCCACGTATGTTGTAGGAATCTCATAGCCATCGTCGCCGGCTTTTGTTATGTTCAAACTAATATCGTTTACTCCGATACGGGCATTTCTTGCTGCAAAGAAACCTACATAAATATTATTCTTGTCAATCTGTGTCAGATTATTGTTGTTATCATCTGAGAATACCTGTTCACCGAGAATCTTATACCAGTTTCCGTTGAGCTTCTGATACTGGTCATCACCGACAGTAACCCTGTCAGCATCAGCCTGATCCTCAGTAAGTTCAAGCTCTGTTGCATTAAGTGCAAGGTAGCGCAGTGCATATGCGTTGTCATACTTCTGAATCTGGAAACGTAAATCTGTCAGCAGATCCTTATCGTTAGCAACTGAAGATGTCGGAGCTGATCCAAAAGCGTTGCCGATAACATTGTAAGAATCTGTAAAAGCATCCATGTCACCTGCGCTATGCTCTAACGTACCTGAACTCGTCGAGAAGTTTACCGGTGAAGTCAATGTACCTGCCTTTATCTTCGCAACGTCAGATGCTTTTGCACCCTCTTTAGCATTCCAGCCCACACCGAGTTTCATTTCGTAACGCATAATTGTAGTGCCGTTACCCGGTGCATTTGTCACATAACCCGGAACATAATCATCCGTTCCTACTGTACCTGTAGCACGAACCCAGCTGTACTGTATCTTGGATGCAAGCAGCTGATATGCGTTAGTCCAAGTATCACCGTCATCGCCGTCTTTACCGACTGTATCGGAAACCATAAGTCCAAAGCCGTCCTGACCATTGGAGAATGACCAACTCTTTACATGGAGTAATGCTGATAATGTAAAGTTATTCTCTGACGGGTTGATACTGGTATAGTAGTAAGAGAAACCATCTGTAGAAGCGGGAACAACCTTACCTCTACCATTCTCACTCCAAACGGTTACGCTCTTTAAGTCACCAATATCTTTTCCTTCCGGTATTGTTTCACCCTGCATATAAACTTCTTCATAGTAGC
>JAAVBM010000004.1 GCA_014803505.1 bacterium
AAAGAAACCGTACATACTGCCGCTATACTCTGCTTTTGTACCGGCGTATTCATTACCCTGCTTGGAATCGCCTTTTCCAGACCTATCCTGACTGCTATGCATACAAAGGAGGAACTAATTGAGGATGCCCTCATCTATCTGAGAATCTACTTGCTGGGAATGCCTGCGCTGGGGATATTTAACTTTGGCAACGCTGTTCTGAGCGCTTCCGGCGACACAAAAAAACCCCTGTATTATTTAAGTTTGGCGGGGGTCTTGAATGTACTGATGAACCTGTTTTTTGTCATTGTATGCCGTATGAATGTGGCGGGTGTTGCGATTGCCAGTATTCTGGCACAGTATTTTTCTGCAGTAATGGTCCTTGTCCTTCTTCTGCGCACAAAGGAATGCTTCGGCCTTAAGCCGGGCTCCCTGAAAATTTCCCCGGATAAGCTGAAGCGAATCATACGCATTGGAATTCCTTCAGCTTTTCAATACGCTATTTTCGCTATTGCAAACCTGTTTGTACAGACGGGCGTAAATTCTTTTGATCATGTGATGGTGGAGGGAAATTCAGCCGCCAGCAATGCCGACCCGCTGGTATATGATATGATGTCTGCCTTTTATACCGCATGCACCAGTTTTATCGCCCAGAACTATGGAGCACAGAAAAAAGACCGCATCCGAAAAAGTTTCCTCATCTGTATGTTTTACTCTTTTCTGGTAGGTCTGATTCTGGGTGTGGGAATTTATCTGCTGCGTTATCCCTTTTTAGGACTGTTTACCAACGACAGTTCTGTAACCAATGCCGGTATCAAACGCTTATCCGTTATGGCGCTTTCCTATTCTGTGTCCGCATTTATGGATAATTCCATTGCCGCATCCAGAGGACTTGGGAGAACCATATTTCCTACTATTATGGTCACCATTGGTTCCTGCGTTTTCCGCATTCTCTGGATCTATACGGTGTTTGCTTACTTCAAAACGATTGAATCATTGTATCTGCTGTATGTGTTTTCCTGGCTTATCACCGCGATGGCAGAGATTCTGTATTTTATTAGAATATTCCGTAAAATTCAGGTATCGTAATGGTATCTTTATGCCATTACATGTTAAGCGCCTTGCCGGGAGCTTTCCGACCTAACGGACAGGCGGCTGTTCCCCGTCTGCGCCAACATATGATGCGTGGACGTCATTTTATTTGTTTCTGTCATTTATCTTCTCCTTCATGTTAACGTATACTTTTTTATGGAAACATCTAATAAAAAACAGAAATGAGCACAAAAAAACTGCCGATATTCAGTTTCCATATCTGAAAATCAGCAAGGTTTTCTTTACGCCGTTGATGCAATTATTCAATGCGTGATGTTATAAATGTTGCCAAATCGTTGCCAATGCTTAAGCAAATTCGCCTGCACCTGCATAAACACTGGATTTTTAAAGCTTATTTCGTCACTCGAACTCTTTTTCCTGTTGTTGACAGTGTATATTTGTGATTATATTTTCTCGCAAAACCGTATCATTTTGATGCGATTTTATTGATTATTTATGTGGTTTCAAAGCTGGTGTACCCAAATTGTACCCAGCTCCTATATCTCCGCAGTCTTACCTTAATATCCTTGAAAACATATCACATCTCTCATCCATTAAGAAACCTACAAACTTTTCCGTTACAATATTAAACCAAGTCATAAGCTTTCAATATTTTCATAAGCTCCTCCATACTAATGTCCGCATTTACAGCAAGAGCCATATGTGCTTTATCGCCGTCCTGAGTAACCATGATATTTTCAATCTGAACATCAATATCATACCCCAATTTCTTTTTCAAAAACTTTCTCCCTATTTGTGAAAGAATGCCTTGGGCAATCCACTTTGGTATTTTAAATTCATCTTTTTCCATTATTTTCCTCACAATTTTTTTCAATATTTTCATTTGTTCATCCAAAAATGCCTACAACTCAACCATAATTCCATTGTAACCAATATTTTCAATATATTGCAGCGTCTATTTTACATAAAAATAATCCATTCGATAAAAAATGTCAATATCCTATTTTTTTATTGAATAAAGTATTTTTTTTCAAAGATACAGACCATTTTTACATTACCTCGGGAATGCGTTTCTCTTCATAAAGTCATCTTCAAACCACCTTGTAAAATCAGCTGAAGCTTTCTTCTGTTCAAGATAAATCTTAACTGCTTTTACTTGCAAATCATATTCTTCCTTTCGTTCCTCTGCCACAGCATCATGAATACGATACATAATATCTGAGCAATCTACACAAACCTCTCCACCTTCTCCGAGATTTTCAAATGATTCAAATACTTTCTTTTTTCTACCGCAACATGCACACCTCATTCTTATACCTCCACATTCATACTATTTCCATATATCTCCTCTGTACTTCTCTCGGAAATGTATTTTCTGCCACCAATTACCTTTTCAAAATAAGGCTCAAGGAATTTCTGAGTATCATAATATTGATGTTCTGAAACCCTAACTTTCATTTGGAATTTTCCAATCTTTTTACTGTCTTTATCGAGTGCATCTACGAGCTCATCAATTTCTTCTTCACTCATAAAATAATCAATTGACATATTTGCTACTACTGCATTAAATAATCTCGCTGTTATAATACAATCGTCCTCTTTGAACAAGCTAAAAATTTTATTAACTGTAACACCTGCTAACATTCCGCCACCAGCTCCTGCTACAAACCCTATTACAGCACCTGCTCTCTTGCCAACCTTCTTGCCAATTTTTTCTCCAACAGCACCTGCTGCCATACCAGCCCCGTATGTTCCCGCAATGCTTCCTATAAACGAAGCCACTGATGATATCATATTTTTAGTATATTGCGCTCCACTAATTTTGCCCATTGATACACGATAAGTATCTGGTGTGGAAAAGACAATAAAGGTTATGCCCTCAACTACTGCATTTCCCCTTAAAGCTTTCGCCAAACTTTTATTGGCAGCATTACCATATATTTTTTTCTGCCCAAGTAAAACACGTCTCGCATTAATAAGCCTTTGTACCGTCCTTGTCCCCAATTGTTCAACAATCTTATTTGATATTGGAATCAAAGCTTTGCTCAAACCAGTCCTTGCAATCTGATTTGTTAATATATTAACGGCTAAAGCGGGTCCAAATACATTAATAGCAGTGTCAATCGCTGCATCTCTTGCCTTCTTAGGATCGTTAGTTCTCCAAAAGGTAATTCCAAATGATGCAAGTGATGAAATGCCTGCAGCGAATGAGCAATTAATAGCTCCTGTTGCTGTATCAAAAGTTAGTGATTCAAAAGTCCCAGCCTGGGCCAAGTTCTTAGCCTGAGCATAGGTAATTTTGCTCTTTCTTACTAGTTCTGTTGCCATATTAGGGTCAGTAACTCCTGGCACTTGACCTTTCGAAATCCTCCTTCTCATAGCTTCAACTGCCTTTTCATACTGGTCTGCTGGAACCTCAACCATCATCGGTTTACCCGATTTAATATCAAAGTATCTATATTCCATCTGCCCTGTATTCGGATTTTTTTTAAAGCAAGCACCTATGCTTGAACCAGCATTTTTACAAAATTTACATTGAACAGGGTTTCCATTTACAAGTTTATCAGGACCATTTTTAGCATTATCTCTACCAACAACAGTTACCTTTTCGCCATTAAGTTTGTCTAAAACAGCACCTGCCTCTTCTGCATATATGCCATGTCCCGTTGCAGACTGATCTTCTCCATATGCGGCATTAAAGGCAGCATTTTCCATGTTAAAGGTTTCCAGCTCACTTATGACAGCACCATCAATTAAAGAATTAGCTAAATCCTCTTCCATTCTAAGCTTGCTTGCATACTTTTCAAAAAAACAAATTAGGGATTTATCCTGAAATACGGTTACTACTCGTCCATCCCTTTTAACAACATAACAACTTCCATTCTCATCCTTTTCATATACAAAATCATCTGGATCAAAATATTCCCATAACAGAATCTGATAAGGAATTTGATAAACCTTCTCATTATTTTTGAGGGGCTTCTTTTCTCTGATGCTGGGTCTAGGTGCTTTACATACGATTCCCTTATTTGTCAAAATGATTCCTGATGGATATCCACCAAAAGAATTAATATCTGCCCATAGAATATCAAAATCATTCGGAATCGGGATATATTCATAAATTTTCTTTTTATTCTTGTCGGATAACTCTGTAGGCGACTCTTCCAATTCCCCTATAAGATTTTCAATAAATTGATCCATTATCATTCCCCCTGAATAACATAATCATTCCACTTTTCTTCAAATTCCGGTTCAATATATGCTTTTTTCTCAGCACCATTCATCCATCTTATGCTTTCCTGTATAATTGTTTCATCAATCACAGCAATAATACTTTTTTCCTCTTCCATATCATATTCTGCCAAAGCTCTTACTGGAACATTTACTTCTTTTATAATACAATCCACCGGTATCTCGGCATTCTGATCGCCCACAATAAGCATTTTAATAATATTATCATCACAAAGAACAATTGCGGCTAAATATCCATCATTAATAATCTCTGACAATTCTTCGGCCAATATTCGTTCAAAATTATCTAATGCTAATTTTCTATTTGACTTCTGCCATAGCCTGTATTTTTCAAGATCCTTATCTACTCCGAAGTTCAAGATAAAAAGCAAAACTGCAACATCATCTAAATATCCTATTATAGGTATCATGTCTGGAATAATATCAATAGGACTAAGGAGATAAATCAATGCTGCAACTATAGATATAATTGTAGCAACCGGAATATCCTTGTATTCTTTCTTCACATAAGAATCAACCAGTGAAACCATACATACGATATCGTCTATCATTCTACCTAACACAGGAATCTTTTTTGCTTTTTTTATGAAAATCTCAAATTTTTCCTTAAATTTCATCCACTTATTCTCGTCTTCTATTATAGCAATAGCATCATTTGCATTTGCATACAATGCTTCATGCAATTCTTCTTTTGAGAAATTGGTTTTATACTTCTTCATATATCCTCCAATTCCAGCTAGATCTGCAGATTATGGTACTGCTGTTGCCTCTGCTACAATTGTGCCTATATCTGTTGCTAATTAATAATACTGTATTCCGGCAAAGGACCATAAACATTTGCAAATCCACTCTAAGACCTCGTCATGACATGATTCCTTTTCATTCTATTATTTGACGTTCTAGCATACTTCATTTGCTTTCTATCGATATACCCTTATTATAAAACATGCAAATAATTCCTAATAATCTACTGTACAAAAAATGATAAAAATATATCCAACAAACCCACATCTCTCCTCGTTACTGGTTGAATACAGAATTTCTATTTTTTTGCCAAATACAAATAGTACGGATAATGACAGATAATCATATAGACTATCTGCCATTTAAAATAGTGTATATAAAAAAATAATTATTCGAACTCGCAAAGTTTTTTGTATATCATTCTAATTTTTGCTATTTAATGTCTGCTTAAAGCAATAAAAAATGTTCGAACATACTTGAATTTACTGCATTTGTGCCCATTCCGTGATATAATGGAAGTGCAGAAAAAATGTTTGTTTCTTGAAAAAACCT
>JAAVBM010000005.1 GCA_014803505.1 bacterium
GATTTATAATGATAATGGTACAATAGAAAGCATAGCAGATACCACCTTCAGTGGCAATACCGCTAGTTCTTATGGTGGGGCGATTTATAATGATAATGGTACAATAGAAAGCATAGCAGATACCACCTTCAGTGGCAATACCGCTAGTTCTTATGGTGGTGCGATTTATAATTCTTCTGGTACAATAGAAAGCATAGCAGATACCACCTTCAGTGGAAATACCGCTAGTTCTTATGGTGGGGCGATTTATAATTATTCTACAATCAGTAGTATCAGTGATAGTACTTTTAGTAGCAATACTGCTAAATCTAATGGTGGTGCGATTTATAATAAAAAAACTATTAATGAAATAGTTAATAGTACATTTAATGGCAATACCGCTAGTTCTCGTGGTGGGGCGATTTATAATGATAATGGTACAATAGAAAGCATAGCAGATACCATCTTCAGTGACAATACTGCTAATTCTGATGGTGGGGCGATTTATAATTATTCAAAAACAACAATAGAAAGCATAGCAGATGCCACCTTTAGTGGCAATACTGCTTATTATTGTGGCGGAGCAATTTATAATGCAGGTACTATTAGTGAGATAGTGAATAGCACATTTAAAGGCAATTTTTCTACTTCTACTTCTTATTATGGCGGTGCTATTTATAATCTTGGAACAATGACAATTTCTGCTCGCGGCTCTATAGATGAAGATGGTAATATCACAGAAGGTTTAACCGAATTTACCGGTAACTATGTAGGCTCAAAACTTACTGAATCGAATAATTGGGCTATATATAACTCTTCTGGTTCTATAACTTTGAACGCTGACACCTATGGTACTATTCTTATGAATGATAAGATTCGTAACTATCGCACTAGTGATAACTTAAAGCTGACGGGTGATGCTACAGGTACAATTAAACTGTTTGATACCGTATTTTCAGGTACTATAACTGCAGACAAAGTCAACATAACAACTGCAAATTCTAAAATTCAAAGCTATTTTAGTAATTTCAACTCCGATGAATCTGCGAAATGGACAATAGATGTAGATTTTGCAAATACCAAAGCTGATACTTTCACTGTCGGTTCCGGTACCGGTATAATGTATATTGATAACCTCAATGTAATGGGTAATACCGACCAATATACTAAAGTTAAAGTACTTGATAAAACTGCAAATGATACAACTGAACTGAAACTAAAAGATGCAGTAGTCGATTTTCGTGACACCTTAAGTGATACCGTTTACAATGATGAAACCTTCCACCAAGAAGAAGGTTATGCTGTCGCAAGTTCAAAAACTTGGAACGGAACTAGTGGTGATGCAAAATATGGCGTCAACAATATGATATCTCAATGTATTGACGAAGAGCTTGATGGCTTGAATCTAATTGTTTCATCCGATAAAAATGAAGTTCGAAATTTTGTATTCAAAGATGGCAGTACCTATACTCTAAATCAAGACCTAGATAGTATGTATTATGGCACCTTGAATGTCAAAGGTTTAGAAGGTTCTACTTCAACCATTGACGCTAACGGACACAAATTGTTTAATTTACCTAGTTCTTCATATATTTTAAATCTTTCAGATGTCAAATTAACCGGTGCTAAAAATATTATAACTGGTAACGGTAAAATTAATATTTCAGGAAAAGACACAACTTTAGATGGAATAGTTTCAGGAACAACGACCCTAAATTCCGGTAGTTTACATATTGCAAGTGATACTCTTGCGGGTAGTAACTCCTCTTTAACTATCACTGATGGTACCCTAGCATTAACAACCGGCGATATTGAATCCTATAATATTTACAGGCTAACTCCGGGTACAACTGGAAAATTAGGCTTAGATATTGATTTGAAGGATAAAGTATCCGATCAGATGAGCATAACTAACAGTTCAGGTATAATCACTGTTTCTAGTGTTGATTTTATTAATGATGTGCCAAAAACGACTCAATTTGTAGTTCAAGTATTGAAAAATGGTTATAGTTCGACTTTGAAATTGGCACTTGCAGATAACATTAAACACTACGTATTTGATGATTATTATGATGTTTTAGCAGATGAAGTTCAAGTCGATACGGATTTTAATCAAGGTTATTATAATAGATTATACAAAGGTTCAGCTATAGGTGAATTGTCATTGACTACGACAGATACAATAAATGACAGTATCTTGGTAGATATTAAGGTTGGTTATGATGACACACCGGAAAAGACTTTAGACAGTTTGGGCGACACTTTGGATTTGATAACTCAAAGTAATTTGAGCACTCGTAACTTCAATTCAAACAATGCGAAAGACGTTTATAACGTGGGTGTGGACTTGGGCGAGATGTCTGCGGGCAACTTTAACATAAACGGAACCTTGGATGAGTCAGGCAACCTTTCAACAGTGAACTTCAAGAACCATAAAGCTTTGCAAATTGGCGAAAACACTCATGTAGCAATAAACAATGCACGTTTGACCGGTAATCGCAATTTAATAAGTGTTGGTTCATCAAGTTCAGATTTAACCTTGAACAATGCTTATATTAATGGCAATATTATCGGGAATGAGAAATTTAACCTTCTAATTGATGGAACAGATACAACAACCGTAATGGGCAGTATTACGAATGCTGATGTAACTTTCAAAAATGGTGGTTTGGTTGTTGCTGAAAATACATTTGCGGATGATTCAGTATCCTTGAAGGTAGAACGTGACGCATATGTATATTTGAATGATGGAGATATTTCTAATTATCATTTCAGTAATATCGATTCTTCAAGTTCATCCAAGTATGGTTTGGATTTGGATTTAGAAGAACGTTGTGCTGATGTAATTACCGCAGAGGGAACGGGTCGTATAGTATTTGAGAAATTTGATATAGTAAACAGGAACTTATCGAATGTAAATATTGGAGAGGATTATACAATCCGTATATTGCATACGACAGATGACAGTTTGCAATTGGCGATCAGTGAAACTGTACAGTTGCAGTTGGCTAAGGAATATAAATTGGGAACAGTTCATGAGATAACCCGTATGGATGAAGTTGTTCCTGTTGCTGACTGGGGTACCATTTGGGAAGTTGAAGAAACAGATATTGACGTATATGGCAAGTTGAAGTTAGCAACAACCGTAACAACAAATGACAGTTTGCATTTGTATGAGCTCAGAAAAGACCCTCAAAAGGCTGTAATTAATCGTGGCGATACTTTGATGTTAATGAGTATATTGGAGACAGAAGAGGATCGTCGTTTCTATACGGATTCGGTATCACGTTATAATTTGAGCGTAGACATTGGCGATATGAGTTCCGGTAAGATGTCTTTGGAAGGGGCAACAGATGGCAGCGCCTTATCAGTAATCGATATGGGCACTCACAAGGGCTTCAAGTTATCAGATGCGACCGAGTTAAGTGCGACAGATATTGAATTTGTGAATGCAGGTTACAAAGATGGTTCTTTGTTTAACTTAACCAATTCAGATGCAGTATTGAACCTTGGTAATGTAATAATAACAGATACGGCAAGTACCAATGCGATTAAGAATTCAGCTACAGTTAATTTCACAGGTGGTCGAAACATATTATATAGTGGAATAACCGGCACAGGTGTGACTAATGTAACCGGCGGAGAACTTCATTTGACCGAAGGTTTGTCAATTACTCAGGCTGCGATTAATGTAGTTGACGGTTTATTGACTGTAGATATCGATAGCCAATTATTTAGTGATTTGACAGTAGAAACCAACGGTCGTGTACGTTTGGCAAATGCGAATGCATTAACTTCAAGTGTATCTAATGATGGCGAAGTAGAAATTCAATCCGGTACATTGCTTGAAGATATTAGCGGTGCAGGCACAACAGTAATTAGTGGCACAGTGATTAATGATTCAGAGATTGATCAAGATGTTTCAATAGTTTCTTCCGGCGAATTAACAACAAGTGCTGATGATATTGGCGGGCTAATCAGTAACTCAGGAATATTGAATTTGAGTGGAACTTTGCAAAATGTAGTCAAAGAGAATGGAACGACGAATGTTGCAGAGCGTTTAACCTTAGCTGTTGGAGCAGGCATATCCGGCACATTGAATTTGAATGATGGATTTATTTCAACTCAAGACAATTTAACATCTACTTATGAAATAGGCACGATGTTGAACGAGGGCAGTTTTGACATCGATGTAGATTTGAGTAAAAAATCATCAGATTTATTTAATGTTGGTAATGGCTCAAAAGGTTTAGTTTATATTGAAACAATTAATTTCTTGAAATCTACAACATTAAGCGAAGGTGAAAGCATCAAGATACAAGTTTTGGAAACTAATGGAACAGATGCGATTCAAATTGCATTGAATGAAGCCTTGAAGGCAGAGCGTATAGCAATAGGTACAGTCACAGAACAAAGTAATGATTTACATGCAACCGTATCCTTTGATGAGAAGTATCACGACAATAATCTTGTGGGAACGCTTTATGCGACTTTGACAGAGGGAACAACCAAGACAACGAATGACAGTATTGAGTTGTCTTATTCAGGAATAGAGTGGGGTGATCCAAGTAAAACCGAGCGTAAGGATACTTTGAAGGAATTAACTCAATATGATACCGATGAGGATAAGAATTTTAACTTCAAGAAATCTAATGATAAATACACAGTTGAAGAGGATTTAGGCGAAGCAACTAATGGTGTATTAAATATTAATGGAGTATCCGATGGAGAAGACAAATCCGAGATAGATTTAAATAATCATGGCGGCTTTAAGTTGACAAATGATACAACTTTGAATATCAATAATGTAAAAATAGGTGGCGGAAAGGACGATAAGCTAATTGTAGCGAGCAATCCGGATGCAGAGATTAATATAAAAAATAGTACAATAGATGGTGACATAGATGGCAATGACACCGATATAAATATTAGTGGCGGCGATGACGACACGACCATTTTGAATGGCAAAGTAACTGGTAGTAAGACAACCTTAGATGGTGGTACTTTGAAGTTTAAAACAGATACTTTTGAAGATGAGGATGATACTTTAACTATTACTAAAGGTCGTGTTTATTTAGAAGATGATAAGGTTGATACTTATAAAATAACTAAGTTGACATCATCCGAGGAAGGTCGTTACAGCATCGATGTAGATTTGAGTACAAACACATCAGATAAATTGGATATAGAAAATTCAACATCTAATGGTACAGTTTACGTAGATGAGATTAATTTCATCAATGGGAAATTACATGAAGAGTTTAAGACACAGATTTTAGAAACACATGGAAATGATAACATTCAGGTTAAGTTGTCTGATGAAATCAAGAATACAGTTTATGATTTGGGTACAACCGAACGAACTTGGGATGATTTGAAGGCAAATGTAGACTTTGATGAAACCTTCCATGATTTCAGTCAATTGGGTGATATTTATGGATCAATTCGTGAGGCAACGAGTGTAACAACTAATGACAGTATCGAGTTGGTAAAAAATGCACCAGTATGGCGTGATGAAGTATCAAGTAAGGATCGTTTAGATACATTACATGAGCTTTCAGTCTATGCAACAGAAGAGGATAAGAATTTCAACTTCAAGAGCGGTAGTGATGTATATGGTTCTAAGGCTGATGTAGGCTTAGTTGATGGAACTTTATCCGTTAATGGTGTTTCTGATAGTGACGGAAAATCAGAGATAGATTTGAGTGGCTATTCAGGTTTCAAGTTGGGTTCAGACAGTACTTTGAACTTAACAGATTTGGAAATGAGCCATGGTAAAAACAATACCTTGATAAGTGCAAATGAATCAGGCGGCGTAGTAAATATTGAGAATAATACTTTACACGGTAACATATTAGGTAATGAAACCAAGATAACAATAACCGGCGACGAATCCGATAGAACAATCTTGGATGGTCGAATTACGGGCAGTGATACGACTTTGAATGGCGGAACTTTAGAGTTTAATACTGATACCTTTGGTGATAATGATGATACTTTGACAGTTAACAAAGGTCGAGTAGATATTCAGGATGGTTCAGTAGATACTTATGACGTAACCAAGTTGACATCCTCAGAAAAAGGACGTTACAGTATAGATTTAGATTTAAGCGATGAAACCTCTGATAAGTTTAACATAACAGATACGACCTCATCAGGAACAGTTTATATTGACTCTATTCGTTATCTAAACGGAGATATATCAAAAGAGTTTAAATCTCAAGTCTTGGAAACTCATGGCAATGATGGAATTCAAATTAAGTTATCCGACGAAATCAAGAGTTCTTTGTATGATTTAGGTATGACTGAGCGCAGTTGGGATGACTTGAAGTCCAGTGTATATTTTGATGAGCTTTTCCATGATTATCATCAGGAAGGGGTTCTTCAGGGTTCAATAACAGAGGCAACAAGTAAGACGACTAACGATAGTATCGCCTTAGAAGTAACCGGTACAAAGTGGGGTGACACTGATGTTGAAGAACGTTTGGACACCTTGCATGAGTTGTCTGTATATGAAAGTGAAACAGATAAATCATTTAATTTTAGAACAAGTGAAGATGAATATGCATCAAAGACAGATGTAGGTTCAGTAAATGGCACTTTGTCCTTAAATGGTGTACAGAATGGCGATTCAAAATCATCAATAAACTTAAAAGGTCATAGTGGTTTTGATTTGGTCGATGATAGTGTCTTGAATATTACAGATTTGGAATTAGGCGGCGGTAAAAGCGACAATTTGGTAGTGGCTTTGGCACCTGATGCAGTTGTAAATATCGAAAACGGCACCTTAAACGGTAATATTCGAGGTAATAACACCGAAATCAATATTAGTGGTGATGTTAATGATACCACCTTATTGAATGGTTTGGTAACTGATAGTGATACGACTTTAGACGGCGGCACATTGAAGTTTAATACCAATACTTTTGGCGATAAGGATGATACTTTGACCGTAAAATCGGGTCGTGTAGACTTAAAAGACAGTCGCGTTGATACTTATGATGTAACTAAATTAACTTCATCTGAAGCAGGTAAATATAGTATTGATGTAGATTTAACTGCTCAAAAATCTGATAAGTTTAATATAACAGATGTGAGTTCATCCGGAACAGTTTATATTGATACCATAAATTATATTAATGGCGAGTTACCAAGTGAATTTACGGTACAGGTATTAGATACCAAGGGTAATAATGATATTCAGATTAAGTTGTCCGATGAAATCAAGGATAAGATTTATGACTTTGGCACAACCGAGAAAACTTGGGATGATTTGAAGGCAAATGTAGACTTTGATGAAACCTTCCATGATTACACTCAGGTTGGCGACTTGCGTGGTTCAATTAAGGAAGCGACCACCTCAACAACCAATGATAGTATATCCTTGAAGATTGACGCGCCGATTTGGCATGAAAGAACTGTAAGTGATCGTTTGGACACCTTACATGAAATTTCAGCTTATAAAACAGATATTGATAAGAGTTTCAACTTTAAAACAAGTGTAGATGTGTATGAATCAAAAACAGATGTTGGAGATTTAAATGGCACATTATCAGTGAAAGGTGTATCAGATGGTGAGTCAAAATCCTCAATAGACTTAAAAGGTCATGGCGGCTTTGGCTTAAAATCAGATTCCTTTTTGACCTTAACGGATCTTGAACTTGTCGGAGGTAAGGATGCTACTTTGATATCTTCAATTACTTCCGGTGGCGTTGTAAATATCGAAAACAACACATTACATGGTAATATTTTAGGTAATGAAACAAAGATTAATATAACCGGTAATGACAAAGATACAACTGTATTAGATGGTCGCATCATCGGCAGTGATACAACCTTAGATGGTGGTACTTTGAAGTTTAATACAGATACTTTTGGCGATAAAGATGATACTTTAACAGTATTATCCGGTCATGTAGATGTACAAGACAGTAAAATCGACACTTATGATATAACGAAGCTAACCTCTTCAGCCAAAGGTCGTTACAGTATTGATATCGATTTGAGTAATGAGATTGGAGATAAGTTAAATATAACCGACACAACATCCAGTGGAACAGTTAATATTGATGATATAAATTATATCAATGGCGAATTACCAAGTGAGTTTATCGCTCAAATATTGGAAACAAATGGTAATGACGGAATACAGATAAAACTTTCTGATGAAATCAAGGAAAAGATTTACAATTTCGGCAAAACACAACGCAATTGGGATGATTTGAAGGCGGACGTTTCTTTCGATGAATTGTTCCATGATTACCATCAGGAAGGTACGTTGACCGGAACGATTAAGGAAGCAACAACTAAGACGACCAATGACAGTATATCCTTGAAGGCAGATGCTCCAGTTTGGGATGACGCAGAAGTAAGTGATCGTTTGGATACTTTGCATGAGATCTCCGCATATTCAGACGCACCACTTAAGACATTTAACTTCAAGACAAGTGAAGATGAATATGATTCTAAAGCGGATGTAGGCTCCGTGAATGGAGAGTTGTCAATCAATGGTGTAAAAGCATCGGGCAAATATTCAACGATTAACTTAAAAGGTTTCAAAGGTTTTGAACTTATTAAGAATTCGAAGTTGAATATTAATAGAACTCGAGTTTCTAATGGTGCAGATAATACTTTGCTAACAGCGCGAGATTCCGAATCCTCCGTAACTTTAAATAATTCACAGGTAGATGGTGTAATCACTGGTGTAAATGGTTATACCGTAAATATAACCGGTGATGCGACTCATGTATTTGATGTTCGTAATGAAATACAAAATGCCAATATAAATGTAGATACAGTTCAATTGGATATGTATAATACGAGCGCATTTTCAAGCAGTTCAGTAACCATGAATAGTGGCACGTTGAATCTGACTGCAGATCGATTAGTATCTGATTTATCATCTGATTCTTTTAGCATTAATGGTACGTTTAATATTATGGCAGATGCAGATTTGTCTCGAGAGGTAATGGATAAATTACCATCAGCTACAACAATAGCCCCAGAAGCTTTATTGCAGGTATCAGGGATCAACTTGTTATCAGATACATTAGCAACGAGTGTATCTATACCATTTGCTTATTCAGGTTTCAAGGATCAAGTATCTTATATTGGTTCAAGTGAGTTGTCTCAATCAACTCAAATAACAACAGCATATGCTCCAATATTCAAATATGATATACGATATGAAAACCGCGAAGATATGGGTTACTTTGTGTTTAGTCGTCATACCTCTGGTCGTGGCAATCCAAGTGATTCATTCAACCCATCAGTATTAGCAAGTCCAGTAGCAACTCAGGCAGCGGGTCAGTCAGCAATGAATGAGGCATTTCGTTATGTATTTGAGCATGCAGATGCGTTTACTCAGTTGCCAATGTTGGATAGACTTTCCGCAATCAAAGCGAATCAGACAGCAATGAGTACAGATTTCAATCATAACCTTGGTTCTTTGTGTAATGAGCACAATAACAAGGCTGGTTGGTACCGTCCATATTCAACTTTCGAGACAATCCATTTAGATAATGGTCCTCGTGTAAGTGCGACAAATTATGGTTCATTAGTTGGTTATGACAGTGACTTCCGTAGTTTGCCAAATGGTTGGACGAATGTCGGAACAGGTTATATCGGTTATAACGGTTCCCAATTGCGTCATGGCGGCGTCGATACAACGACCAATGGCGGTTTGCTTGGAATAACCGAGACCTTCTATAAGGGTAATTTCTGGACAGCTTTGACCGCAACTGTTGGAGCCAGCGTAGCAGAAACTCGTACAATGTATGGAAAAGAAGATTCAACGATGTTAATGGCTGGAATTGGTTCAAAGACAGGTTATAACTTTGAATTTAAAGAAGGCAAATATATTATTCAGCCAATAATGTTTATGAGTTATACTTTTGTAAATACTTTTGACTATACAAGTGCATCCGGCTTACGTATAGAAAATGATCCAATGCACACAATTCAGTTGAATCCTCGTGTACGTGTAGTTGGGAATTTCCGCAATGGTTGGCAGCCATATGCAAGTATAGGTGCAGTTTGGAATTTGATGAATAATTCCAGCACTAGTGCAAATGGTGTTAAATTACCGGAAATGCATACAAAGCCATATGTAGAATATGGTGTCGGAGTACAAAAGCAGATGAAGGATCGTTTCACCGCCTTTGGTCAGGCAATGATTCGCAATGGTGGTCGCACAGGTATATCGTTTACCGCGGGTTTCCGTTGGGCTTTGGGTCATGACCAAGTTCACGACCATTCACACGATGAAGTTAATGGCGTAAGCGGTTTACGTAATGCCTCTCAAAGCGTTCCAAGAACGATATTGAAACAGCTATCAGCATCAGATCGTGCCAAACTAGGTGCAAAACCAATAAAATACACAACAATAACTTCAAATGGTGCGACTTTGCGTGAGTTGTAGTTATCCAAAAGAGATCTACTTACTTCATATCCTCATGAAGTGGTCTTGGGGGCACCCCCAAGGCTTTTGCTTTTATTAAAATTATAAAAATAACCGGTCGGGTATAATTGTAAAAGAACACTTTAAATGCGAAACCGTAACACCTCAAATGCGAATTTTGGAAGAGTTATAATCCTTTCAGAACAAAAAACATTTCGTAAATAAAATATAAAAATATTGCGACCAAAATAATTTCATATATGATATCAAAATAATTGGTAGATTTTTTATTTATTCCATTTTCAAGTTCATAAGCTTTTACCATACTTGTTGATTTGCTAATTGTATCTGTACCGCAAAAATCAAACATTACATCAATATTATCAAAATAACTTTTATAAAACGATATTTGTTGGTTTAACAATTCAATTTCATCAATAACAAGTTCTTTTTTAGGAATGTGCTTTGATTTAATTTGTGGATATATAGTATAACTTTCATTAGCCGTATTGATCGTCAAGGTAAGATTTTCAACATAAGTTGTAATTCCGGAAGTGCGTGTTGCTTTTAGATATGGAACAGACTTAACTTCTCCATTTAAAACTACTCGAGTAATATCTTGTTTTTTTATTGTAAAATCATTATCTGGATACGTGTTTTTTAAAAATATTTCGGTATCATTTAACTGTATATATTCAATATTAGGCATAGAATAAAATTTCCGTTTGCACCTTTTATACCTAATCAATTCCATTATAAATCTTACAAAAAAATAAATAGGACAAATAATTAAAATAAAAGACCAAGCTAAGGTTATTAATATGCCGGATGACGTAAGAAGTTCTAAAAAATCTCTAATCCAAGTATCATCAATTAATATGCATGGTATTGCACAAATAATTAAAGCTGGCAAAAGACAAAACCCTATTAAATGAGCCCCCCAACCTAACCCACTAATTTCTTCAGGAATATTATAAATTGTTGTAAAATAGGTGTCTTTCACCTTTTAAACATAACACAAAAATCCTTAATAACAATTCCAACTCTATAGGAAGAATTTCCGACTAAAATTTCAAAAGTCCGGTACCAAATTTCGCATTTTAACCGCACAATCCTGAAATGTCCGTTCAAATACAAACTATTTTTCAGTAATCTTAAAACGCAACAATAGCATTAAAAAAGCAGCCTCTCGACTGCTTTTTTAATTGGCTGGGGCGGAAGGATTCGAACCTCCGAGATGGCTGGACCAAAACCAGCTGCCTTACCACTTGGCGACGCCCCAATATTTAATTTCTACATTTATTATTCTACGCGGAAAAAATTAATTGTCAATAATTATTTTATTTCTTTGAAAAATTCGTTAGTAATCAACTGTGAATATCGATTTTTCTCATTCGCAGAAATCAATATTTTATCATTACCTTTTTCATCTTTTACTACAGAGATGATTCCGGAAATTTCTCCTATTGGTAATTTTTTCATTTTTGCAGTGAATTTCACATAAGGAACTTCTTTACCATAAGATTTCATCATACCACGCTCTGTTATATGAAATTCATCAACTGCTGCAGATTGATATTTGATTTTATTTATTGCCGTTTTAATTTTTTCTTCTGCATCAGATGATTTTATATCTTCTTGAGTAATAATTGTTTTTTTACCCGAATCAACTACAACAAGTTTTTGCCCTGAGGCTTTATGTTCAGCCAATACCGCATTATAACCCAAAACCCCTGCAGCTTTTTCTATTTCAAATTCTTTATTTATCTTCGAAAAATCACCAATTTTTTGAGCTCGCTCCAATACAACATCCTTGCTTGGATTAATTAAATTTTTAAATTGATATTTCAACAAATCTTTACCCCCTATTGCCATAAAACCAACTATAGCTAAGGTGAAAAAGATTGCTCTTGTTACATTTTTTAAACAGCCCATGTTGAAATCCTCATATTTTTGGTATATGAATATTATAATATGAGCAAATCTGAAATCAATCACATTAATAGCTGGGAAGTTAAACCGGAAGATACAACTCCTGTTATGCAACAGTTTCTCGCTATAAAACAGGAAAATCCTGAAATTCTATTATGGTATCGTTTAGGTGATTTTTACGAAACTTTTTTTGAAGATGCTCTTATTATGTCTAAAGAATTAGAGTTAACTCTGACAGGCCGTGATGCAGGTCCTAAACTCGGAAGAATTCCTCTTGCAGGAATTCCTGTAAAAGCCGCAGATGCTTATTTAGAAAAACTTGTTCAAAAAAATTTCAAAGTTGCTATCTGTGAACAATTGGAAGATCCGAAATTCGCAAAAGGATTAGTTAAACGCGGTGTCACAAGAGTTATTACTGCAGGAACTTTAACTGAAAGTAATTTCTTAAACCAAAATTCAAATAACTACATTTGCGCAATTTATAAAGACGAAAGAAGTGATTTGTATGGATTTTCTTACACAGACATTTCTACAGGAGAATTCAAAACAACTCAAGCTTCATTGAACCTTGTAATGGCTGAACTTGCCAGGTTGAATCCTTCTGAAATTGTTGCTCCAAGTCTAAAACAAAATATAAAACCTTTCCAAATTGTACCTGATGAAGTTATTAATCTGCCAGAAGAAATTACAAAGAAATATAATTGTTCTAAAATTCCACCTTCCGTTTTTGAAGTGGATTTTGCTGAAAATAATTTGAAAACAGTTTTTAAAACAAAAAGCTTGGAAAGTTTCGGCTATTCAAAATATAAATTAGGTTTTAGAGCCGCAGGTGCTCTTCTTGCATATGTTTGGGAATCTTTAAAAGGCAACATGCCTAAGTTCGATAGAATTGAAGCTTACGAACTTTCTGAATATATGATATTAGATGCTTCAACAAGAAAAAATCTTGAACTTGTTGAAACATTAAGAGAAAAAAATAAATATGGCTCACTCTTATGGGCTATTGACAAAACAAAAACAAATATGGGTGCCAGATTACTCAGAAACTGGATTTGCCAACCTCTAAAAAGTGTTTCTGATATCATGAATCGTCAAGATTCAGTTACTGAACTGGTTGAAAAAAGTGATGTAAGATTCAATTTAGTTGAAGCTTTAGATAAAATCTATGATATTCAACGTCTTGCAACTCGTATGAGTAATGGTTCTGCCAGCCCAAAAGATTTTGTAGGTTTGAAATTATCACTATCAATGTTACCTCAACTTCTTGATATTACTGAAGAATTAGATAATGATATGTTCGCTTCAATTAGAGAGTATAGAGAAGAAATAGCTGATTATACTCAACTTATTGAGAATACTATCGTTGACAACCCTCCCGTTATTTTAAAAGACGGAGGAATTATAAAAGAACGTGTAAGCGGAGAATTGGATTATTTCAGAGATCTTCTCACAGGTGGCGAAGAATGGCTTCGTAACTTTGAAGAAGAAGAAAAAGAACGCACAGGAATTAAAAATCTAAAAATCGGTTACAACAAAGTTTTTGGCTATTTCATTGAAGTTACAAATTCAAATCTTAATATGGTTCCGCAAAGTTATGTCAGAAAACAAACACTTACAGGAGCTGAAAGATTTATTACTGATGAATTGAAAAAACATGAAGATGATGTTCTATCTGCAAGATTTAAATCTACAGAATTGGAATACAAATTGTTTAATGATTTCAGAGAATACTCAAAAGAATTTGTTAATAAAATAAGAGAAATCGCTGATTGTATTGCAAAAGCAGATGTAATCTCATCATTATCTGAAGTTGCGGTTGAAAATAACTACTGCAAACCTGAAATTGATGATTCTGACGACTTTATAGTTAAAAATGGCAGACACGCAGTATTAGAAAAGATTTTACCGTTAGGTGAATATGTTTCAAATGATTTGGAATTAAAATCTAATTCAAAAACTGATGATGCAACACAATTCATGATTTTGACAGGTCCAAACATGGCAGGTAAATCAACATATATGCGCCAAAATGCATTGATTGCCGTATTAGCACAAATTGGATCTTGGGTTCCTGCAGACTATGCAAAAATCGGAGTTGTAGATAAGATTTTTACAAGAGTCGGAGCTAGTGATGATTTAACACTGGGTCAATCAACATTTATGGTTGAAATGATTGAAACTTCATATATTTTAAATACAGCTACAGATAAGAGTTTCATTTTATTAGATGAAATAGGACGCGGTACAAGTACTTATGATGGTGTAGCAATTGCTTGGTCTGTAGCAGAATATATCGCAACAAAAATAAATGCAAGATGTATTTTTGCAACTCACTACCACGAACTTAATGTAATGACTAAAACCTATCCGCAAATAAAAAATTACAGAATTACGATTTCTGAACAAAATGGAGAAATTGAATTTTTAAGAAAAATTGTTCAAGGCGGAGCAAGTAAGAGCTATGGTATTCAGGTTGCGAAAATGGCAGGGCTTCCGTCTGCAGTTGTGAAAAGATCAGAAGATTTAATGTTAAAAATGCAAAAAGATTTTTCAAATAACCTTGCATCAAGAAAGAAAATAGTAAATAATAATGAAGAAGGCGTTCCGCAATTGTCGTTATTCGGAATGTAAAGATTTATATAATAGTAGCAAAAATTCTAATATTAGTGTTTTCATAAGAGCAACAAGGAGTGTATTTTATGATTAATAGAGTAGGTCTAGATCAAATAGGACAATATCGTGCAGCTAAGGATATTAACTCTGCATCAAATAAGAGGCTTCAAGAAGCAATTAACGATTATAATGATATAAATACTTTTGTGGATGAAGATAATAACGAAAATACAAAAACTCCTAAAAAATCAAAATCTGCAAAAGAAAATATTGCAGGGATTTGGAAATTTTTAACTTCAGCTAATCAAATGATAGGTTCCGCAATTAAAGGTCTTATCTATGGTGCAATAACAGGTTCAATACTTCTTAGCGGGTCTTGGTTATTTAAATCATTACCTAAAGCATTCACAAAAGAAGGTCCAAAATTATGGGACACTATCAGACATCCTATTCAACATATTGGCAAATCAGGCAAAATTATGGCAGGAACAGCTTCTGCTATTGTTTTAGGTTACCATTTGGTTAAAGGTAAATTAGAAGCTAACCAAAAAACTGCAGTTATTGATCATAAACTAAAAACAGGACATCGCGACTAATTTATCAATTAGCTTTCTAGCGGAATAAACATTCAAAAATTCCCTCAGAATAAGTTGGATGGGCAAAGCAAGTCTTTTTTAATTCATCTACAGAAATATCGTTCTGCATAGCTATAACAATTTGTTGAATCAATGCAGAAGCTTCTGCTGAAACTATATGTGCACCAACTATTTTATTATTTTGAGAAAGAATTTTTATAAAACCTTCTGTTTCGTTATCACAATGGGATTTTCCAAGTGCGGAAACTAGAATATTGGATTTTTTGAAATCTTCACCATCCAAATCCTGTTCTCGTTTTCCAACCCAAGCGATTTCAGGAGAGCCATAAACTACACTAGGAACTAAATCTTTTCTAAATTCAATATTTTCAACCTCTTCCACGGCTTGCTTGATTGCATAATGGGCAAGTTGAATTTCTCCTGATACATCACCAATATATTTTACACCATCCAATTTTTCAACATCATTTGGTTGTCTTCCAATCGCTGCAAGTATAAGTTCAGGTTCGATAATTTCACCGTTAGAAAGTGTAACTTTATTATCATCTATTTTATCTACACTTGTAGAGGTATAAAACTTAATTTTATTTGTTTTGAAAATTCTTTCCACTCTTTTTGAAACTTCTGTATCGGCAAGAGGTAAAAGGTGTTGTGCAAGTTCCACAATTGTAGTTTCAACCCCAAAGTTAGAAAAAATTCTTGTCCATTCAATACCTATTGCCCCTGAACCTACTATCAAGATACTTTTTGGTAAATCAGTAAGATTTAAAATATCATCGGAAGATAGAATAAATTTGTGGTCAAATTCTAAACCTTTAACCGTTTTTGGAGATGAACCAACTGCGCAAATAAGCTTTTTCACTTCATAATTCACACCATTACTATCAATAATTTCTGTTGCTGATTTTATTGTTGCTTCAGCTCTGACAACTGTTACTTTTGCGTTTTTAAGTGCTAGTTCAATACCTTTTTTCAGTTTTTCTATAATATTATTTTTGCGTTCAACAATCTTAGAATAATCCAATTCTATATTCTGAACAGAAATTCCGCAATCACTACAAGCTTGAATTTTCTTGAATAATTCAGAAGCGTGAAGAATACTTTTTGTCGGAATACAACCTTTATTTAAGCATACACCGCCAATACTTTCTTTTTCAAACAATACAACTTTTTGTCCTAAACTTGCGGCTCTCAATGCCGCAGTATAACCTGCAGGACCGCCCCCTATTATGCCTAAATCAAATTGTTCCATTATTTTATTAACCCTCTTTAAAAAAATTTTACAGGTAAAAATTACTCTCGAGTATAAATTCGAGGTAATCTTACTTTTAGCCTGCAAGTAAGTTCATAATTGATAGTATTTAAAAGTTTTGCCCATTCGTCAATAGATTTTTCTTCATCCAACAGTGTAATTACATCACCCTCAACAGCATCAACACCAGTTATATCAAACATCATTTGATCCATTGTAATATTTCCGACTTGAGGAACTTCTACCCCATTCAATCTACCTGAAATCTTATTGGACAACAATCTTGGTACACCATCTGCATATCCTAAAGGAACAGTCGCTATTTTACGATTACCTTTTGCACAGTATGTATGGCAATAACTTACACCTTCTCCATTTTTTACAGTATGAATATTAACAATTCTTGCCTTTAGCGAAATAAGCTGTTTTAAATCCGGTCTTGTAAAACTTACGTCAGGGAAATCAGGATATAAACCGTATAAAGCAATTCCAACCCTTCTCATATTAGATTTTGGCACATCATAACAAATTGTTCCGGCAGTATTTAAAATATGCAATAGTAAGTCTTTTGTATCAATATTTTCAATAACCTGATTCCATTTAGTAATCTGTTCTTGAGCCTTATCCAACTCTTCGGCTGCCGCAAGGTGTGTAAATATTCCACCAAGTTCAACATAATCAGCTTCTTGAACTTTTTTTATAAACTCAACAGCTTCATCTGCTCTCACACCAATTCTATTCATGCCTGTATCGATTTTGATATGAACTTTTGGCTTTTTCTTTGATCTTTTAAAAACTTGCGCACACGCCTTCAAATGATCTTCAGAAAATATTGAAATAGTCAAATTATGTTTAACAGCACTTTCAATAGCCCAAACTGGAACAGCGCCAAGTACTAAAATATCGCAACTTATACCTGCATATCTCAAGTCAATGCCTTCATCTATCGAAGCAACACCAAGCATATCAATTCCGCTTGCTAAGATAACACGAGCAAGCATAACAGAACCATGTCCATAAGCATCCGCTTTTACAACACCCAAAAGTTTAGTGTTTTTTGGAACAATTTTGCGTATCTGCTTAATATTATGCTCAAGATTTGATACATTAATTTCAACCCAAGCATCTCGATGTATATTTATGTTAGTTTGACGAGTATTCTTCATTGTTGTTTCAGTATATGACAAAATTTTCTTATCCGCAAATTTGTTATAATTATGTTAGATATCATTCAATTACTTGATATATCTTTTATTATAATGTGTTATGATTCTAAAATAT
The DNA here is from genome assembly GCA_014803505.1 of bacterium. Lineage (GTDB taxonomy): Bacteria > Cyanobacteriota > Vampirovibrionia > Gastranaerophilales > Gastranaerophilaceae > Zag111. The sequence continues at coordinate 18,053 of JAAVBM010000005.1, forward strand.
ACTAAGAATAGGATGGTTATTATGGAAGAAATTTTACAACATATACAAGAAGTTTTAAACGTTCCGGAAGTTTTAATAAATCAATGCACATTCTTGCCTGAGTACATTAGAATGTCTTTGATTGCAAGTATCAAATTTATACCATGGTTATACTTTTTGTATTACGCAATCGAACTGGTTGAAAGATTCTTCCTCAAGCATATTAATATATTTATTAGACTAATTCAAAAACTCGGACCTCTATTTGGAGTTGCAATTTCAACTATACCTGAATGCGGTTACCAAGTTATTGCAAGTACATTCTATTCAAGAAAAATGATATCTCGCGGAACTTTACTGGCATTTTTCATTGCTTGTTCAGATGATGCACTTCCGCTTTTATTTATGGATTTGAGTAAAACATTTGCAATTATTCCAATAATTATAATCAAAATAATTTTAGGAATTGCAGTTGCATATTCTGTGGATATTATCGACATGATGATTCTCAGAAAAAGAAGAATTATGGAAGACATCAACGCAATTAACACAGATTTGAACGAACCGGCTTGCTGTCATCACAGAATTCAAACAATTGAACATCCGCCATATTGGTGGATGCATCCGCTAACTCATACTTTTAATATGTTCATGTTTACTTTTTTAAGCTTAGCGGTTATAGAATGTGCAATCAATGGATTTGGCTCAGCAGAAAATCTTGCATCATTTTTAATGATTGATACTCCATATCAATTAGTTGTAACAGCAATAATCGGCTTAGCTTCAAACTGTGCAATTTCTGTATTTCTGGCAATGGCTTATATCAAAGGGATAATCAGTTTCCCTGCACTATTAGCAGGTTTAATAACAACAACAGGATTAGGTTTATTGACATTAACTAAAAGATTGGATGATAAAAAAGACCTATCTTTAATAACTTTTATATTGCTAACAACAGCTATATTAGCAGGACTATTTGTATACTACAATATTTATATCTTTGACATGATTAAAAATTATATTTTTGGATAGGACTTATATGCACGGACTACTAAATTCAATTATCAACAGTTTTAAATTTTTATTGGAAATACCGGCTCATATTATTGAGCCATTACCATTTTTGCCTGACTTTGCAAAAGATGCACTAATTGACAGTATCAATTTAATACCGTTTTTACTTATTGTATTCATACTGATAGAAGTAATTGAACAATATTTTGCAAAGAAAAGACATTTATTAGTATTTTTCTGTAAAAAAATCGGTCCATTATTTGGAAGTTTATTTGCTTCAATTCCGCAATGCGGATTCTCAGTAATAGCAAGTACTTTATATACAAGAAGAATTCTTACCAGAGGAACTGTTATTTCTGTTTATCTGGCTACTTCCGATGAAGCTATTCCAATACTTTTAACATATCCAAGCAAAGCATATTTGATTTTGCCTGTAATATTAATCAAAGTCATTGTTGCAGTTTTAGTAGGTTATATTGTAGATTTAGCAGTCACTTATGAAGCAAAAGAACCAATAGTGGAAGATCATGTCCACTCTGAAAAAGGATGTTGTCATCACAAACTTTCAGATGCTGTTAAATCAAAAGATTTTTGGTATCATCCTCTAAAACATACATTAAATATTTTCTTATTTATACTTGCAGTGTCACTTGTTCTTGGATTTATAATCTCTCATGCCGGAACTGAAGAAAATCTTGCTAAATATTGCCTGATGAATTCACCACTGCAACCACTTATTGCTGCGATTATAGGGTTAATTCCTAATTGTGCAATCTCTGTTATGTTTGCATTATTATTTGTAAAAAACACTATAAGCTTTGGCTCACTGCTTGCAGGATTGTTTACATCCGGTGGGCTTGGAATCCTTGTTTTATTCAAACGAAACAGTGACAAAAAAGATACTGCAATAATAATTTCGACTCTCGTTATAGTCGCAACTATAATCGGGCTTATATTTCAATACAATTTATTTAATATAAATAACCTGTTTAAAATATTCGGCATTCAATTATAAGGAATTTAGATGACTCAACAAACTGAAAATTTCAAAGAAGCTTTTTCCTATCATAAAAACGGTAAGCTGACTCAAGCCCGTGATTTATATATGGAAATACTTAAAAATGAACCTGAGAACCACGAAGTTTGGGATTTACTGGGACTTCTTTACTATCAAGTAAGAGATTATCTGGAAGCCGAAGTCTGTATAAAAAAAGCAATATCAATACAACCTGAGCTTTATTATTTTGAAAATCTTGCAGGAGTATACTTGCAAAAAGGCGATTTTGAACTTGCAATAGATTTTTATAAAGAATTAGTAAAAGAATGTCCGCAAAAATACGAATACCATTTTAATTTGGCAATGGCTTATAAAAATCATAAAGATTGGGAAAAAGCTAAAGAGGAATATTATAAAGCAATTGAACTAAATCCCAAAAGCCATGAATCCTATTTTAATTTAGCATACTTATGTTTTAACGAAAATCGTCCTGAAGATGCCGTTGAATGCTATAAAAAAGCGTTAGAAATAAATCCTGAGGATTGGGAATCAACATATTTTCTATCACTTGCATATATGCAGTGCAAAGATTATCAGAAAGGACTTGAGTGTTTTGAAGCACGTCTATGCCGTCATAGCGCAATAGTATCACAAGGAAAAACTTATCCGAACCTTATTAAAGAAAAACCGTTATGGCAAGGTGAAGACTTATCGGACAAAATCTTATACACATACTATGAAGCAGGATTTGGCGACGTTTTGATGTTTTATAGATTCATGCCGGAACTCACTAAAATGTGTAAAAAAGTTATTTTAAAACCGCAAAAAGAACTTGCACCTCTTTTCCGCGAAAATTCTTATGGTGCGGAAATTATGGAATTGTTTGATTTTGAAAAAGAAATTTATTTTGACTACCATATACCATTTTTGAGCATCCCTCATATATTAGGAAAAAACAGTGAAAATATGTTTGTCCATCACAACGACGGATATATAAAAGCCAATCCGGCAAAAATAAATTACTATAAAGAAAAATATTTCAATAATGACAAATTCAAAATTGGCATCAAATGGCAGGGCAATACTTTTTATGATAAAGAAAGAGTACTAAAAGTTGAAGATTTCTTCAGATTATTTGAACTCGAAAATACTCAATTCTATTCTTGCCAAACATTTGAAGGTTCTGATGAGTTTAACAAAATAAAAGATAAATACAATGTTATCGATCTTGGTAAAACTTTTTCAAATTTCTCAGATACAGCAGGAGCTGTAGAGAACATGGATTTAATTATTTGTAATGACACTTCCCTAGCACATCTTGCAGGTGCTATGAAAAAAAATTGTTGGATACTTCTCCCTTACATTTACAACTGGAGATGGCATACAGATTTGGAACACTGTGATTGGTATGATACAGTAAAACTATTCCGTCAAGCAGATCATGGAGATTGGGAAAGCGTATTTTCTGTTGTTGAAAAAGAACTAAAAAAACTTATTTAATCTCTCGTGTCATTATTAAATTTCCAAGAGAATCAAAACAATTTTGCCCAACCCAGTGAGCAATAAGTTGACCTTTTGGTTCGTAGATAAACGTTTCATCTTCCGAAATTCTTATACTTAAATTGATTAAATTACCGTTAATATCGTATTTATAAGCATTGTAAGGATATTCGACAGATGAGCGTTTTTCAATATGTGTTAATACTCGATTTTTAGAATAATAAAATACTTTTAGAGGATCTGTATTATAATTTACGGCATAACTTCCATCGGAAAAATAACCTGAAATATGTCCGCCGTTTGCAACAATCTCTGATTCCAAACCGGAATATTCAACACCACCTGTCAATGGCTCTGCAAATACAGGTAAAACAAAAAATAAAAATATTACAAATAAAATAACCTTCATATATTTTTTATAATGATTTATTTAAAAAAGCCACTTGACTATTTAAAATTTATTTAAAATTTGTTATAATGTAAAAAAATTATGTAGTAGCTGAGAAAAAGGAAGTATTATGAAAAAAATCTTAGTTTCTTTATTAGTGTTAAGCTTTGCAATTCCTGCATTTGCAATAAATGAACCAAAATTAAGCAGAAAATGCAGAAAACATCCTGAAAAATGTCAGGTTCCAATGACAACACCTGTTCAAGAACAACAAATGACATTAGGTATTGTTCAAAGAGATATAAAAGTAGGAACATCACAAGCTGAAGTTGCAACAATTCTAGGTTCTCCAAATATTGTAACTCAAGATGCAGACGGATTCGAAACTTGGATTTATGATAAAGTTTCTTCAATTACTTCTTATAACAGCTCAGGATTTGGTGTTGGGATAGGCGGTCTTGGCGGTGGTTACGGTTCCGGAGGCTTTGGCGGCGGAATTGCTAATGTTGGTTATAACAGACATGGCGGTACTGTACAATCTGTTCAAAAAACACTAACTGTTGTATTGAAATTTGACCCTTCAGGTAAAGTTTCTAAATTAACCTACCATATGAGTTCTTTCTAGGAGAAAATTTTATGACAAAAAAATTATTACTTTTTCTGTTTATCTTTTGTCTGGCTCTTCCTGTAAGTGCTCGAAAAAATGATGCTGATAAAATTATCACACCAATGACACAGTTAGAGAAAAGACAATTCCAAACAAGAACTTATGATTCTAATGATAAAGCTCTCGTAATGAAAGCTATGTTGAATGTTTTACAAGATGAAGGCTTTATTGTTTATAATGCTAATCCGTTATTAGGATTCATTTACGGTGTGAAAGATTTTGACACATCAGATCCAAATATTGATATCTCAAAAGAATTCGGGTTATCTAAATCCAGATTAAACTGGAACGGAGTTAAAGTAGCGACAATAGAAACTACTGCCAACATAACAGAATATGGAAAAAGCATGCGCGTTCGTGTAAATTTCAAACGTAAACTTTTAAATATTTACGGAAACGCTCAGTTTATCGACGATGTTAATGACGAACACTATTACCAAGACTTTTTCTCTAAAATAGATAAAGCAATATTCTTACAAAAGCAAAAAATATGATAAAAAAATTTTTTACAATAATACTTGCTATAATGTTTTTCTCTCTATCAAGCAACTTTGCATATGCAAAACGCACAATGACCCAGCTTGAACTTAGAGAAATGGAAACCCGTTTCTATGAAACAAACGACACTACCCAAGTAATGAAAGCTGCCATCAATACTCTACAAGACAGCGGTTTCGTAATTCAAGAGGTTGAACCGGAATTAGGATTTATTCGAGCAAGAAAAACATTTAAAGACAAACATGTTAACAAAGCCAGAGTTGCAGGCTGGTCACTATGGTTGGCATTAATCACTACATATACCGTATTTACCTGGGGCTCGACCGCTTATAATATGGTAGATCCATCACGCAGAATTTCTAATGAATTAAAAGATAAAACCGTTGTCGTGGATTCAAATGTCAACGTCGAACCATTTGGAACTAGTAAAACAAAAGTCCGATTTGTAATGGTTGGGAAAGTCATGTTGAATGCTGATGGTTACTCATTTGTTAAATCTGCACCGACTAAGGTTTTCCGATTATATACTCCAAAAGTTTATCAGGAATTCTTTGCTCAACTTGATAAAAGTATTTTTTACGAAGGAATATAATATGCAATATATTACAATCAAACAAGAAGAACAAAATGGCGAATTAGTTTTTTTGGTAAACGCAATTCTATTAAAAAACAAAAATAAAACCGTTGTACAAAAAATTCCACATCCGCTTGGTACAGACATGCTAAGTTATAAAACTCTTGATGAAGCTAAAAATGCTATATCCAGAGCCGGTTTTGATTATATTTTACCTGACGGCAAAAAAGTAAGAAGTGAAAAGGTTAAACCGGTTCAAACAATAGATAATGCTTTACATGAAGATAATATTTATAACGCTATTAGAAGCAAGATCAGTTCTTCAAGTTCTCGAGTTGCAGCGTCTGCAGTACTTGCAATTTCTGAATTTCCAACAGAAGAAACTTTTGATATCCTTTTCGAAATTATTGGCGAAGAAAATGAAACTCTTCGTAAAAATGCAATTTCAGGAATCTGCAGATACGGCAAGATTTTACAAGACAGAATTATTACAGCATTAAGTTCTGATAACTGGATTACACGCAATTCAGCTTTGTATTGCATAAGTAATTTGACAGAAGACAGTGACATAAAATGGGAAAAATATATCCCTGCTCTAATAAAAGCAACAGACGATACTAATCCGATAGTCCAATCAAATGCAATAACAACACTTGCTTCCGTCTACCGTAGCTATAAAAAATTTAAAAACAGCTAAAATTAATAACTACCTTTTCTCATCAATTCTGATAGTTTCAATTCCTTCGGAGCTGCAGTATTTTTTTTTGAAACTCGTTCAACCGGAGTTGATACTTCTCTAAATTCAGCAAGCCCGACATGTGCACTGTTATTTTCTTTTAGCATAAAAATTTCTTGAAAAAATGATATAATATTACCCATAAATACTTCTCCTATATGTTATTATAACCTATCTTTCGAGAGATATATCATACATTTAATCGATTTAGAACTAAAAAATCATTAGGCTTTGTGTTATATTTATTGTACAAAGATTTTGAGGAATAAAATTTGAATAATAGTTATTATGAAACTTTGGATGAAAATTTTACACAAGCTTTGAATCTCTATGAGACAGAATACTCTCATGAGGAGCTTTTGGAACTGCTTGAAACTGGCAATATTGTTCAGAAACAAATTGCAGCATTGAAGCTTGAAACAGTTACCTCCAATAAAGATGCCCAGATTTTAGTATCAAATCTCGTTGGACAAGACGGCAAAATCAGAGAAGTAATTTCACTCAGACTTAATGAATTTATGTCAAATCCTGAACTGCTTCCTTATTTCCAAACTGTCGAAAATTATAAAACATTTCTTGAAGCTATTATCGATATAAATGCTAATATTTGCAGAAATATAATCAATGCGATTTGTAATTTAAAAAATAACGATGAATTTTGTGAATTATTTTGCAAAAATCTCACAGATTTAACATTTGATTTATTAACAAAAATAGAACAATTCAGTTTTCAAGATGGAAAATACAAAGTAAATAAAGAAGTTTTTAAACTTTATTGGTGTTTGGAAACTATTTATGAATTTTGGAACAAAATGTTATTTGAAGATTTAAAACAAATAATTCTTCGTTCAAAAAATATTCAAGAATATACAATAAGAGAAAAAACAGCAAAAATTTTAAGCAGAAACTTTGAAGATTCAGATCTAATCCAATCAAGAGAAGAACTTCGCAACGATAGAAATTATTACGTAAGACGTTTTTAAATTTGGATTCTGTGTTATAATCAACCTATGGAATTAAAGGAAATTTATCAAACTGCAAATAATTACCTGACAAAAAATCCCAAAATTTCGTTTGAAGTTTTTCCACCTAAAGATGGTAATTTTTCTAACTTATTTGAACAAGTCAGATATTTAAAAAAATATAATCCGGCACTAATTTCCTTAACATACGGAGCAGGTGGAAGTACCAGAGATTTGTCATTAGAAATTTTAAGATCATTTCTTGATTTAGAATTAAATGTTATGCCGCATCTCACCTGCGTTGGAACAACAAAAGAACTGATTGAACATTATCTTATTCAAATTGAAAATCTGGGAATCGAAAATATTCTTGCACTTCGTGGAGATATTTTAGAAGGAAACAAAATATTCGATTTCCGTCATGCAAATGAACTTGTAGAATTTATTTATCAAAAAACAACTCTATCTATAGGAGTGGCAGGATATCCCGAAGGTCACATCGAAAGCCCGACAATGGAACAAGATATTGAAAACCTCAAACGCAAAGTTGATGCCGGAGCCAGTGCAATTTTTACTCAACTGTTCTTCAACAACGACAAATTCTACAAATATGTTGAAACAGTTAGAAATGCAGGAATAAATCTCCCTATCATCCCAGGAATCATGCCGGTTCGAAATGTTAAACAACTTGAAAAAATGACCTCTCTTGCGCGAGTTGATATTCCTAAAAACTTTTCCGAAAGTTTAGAAAAATTTCCAAACGATGTAAAAAAGATAGGTACAGAATTTGCAATTCATCAATGTCAGGATTTAATAGATAATAACGTTTATGGTTTGCACTTTTTCACGCTTAATAACGCAGAACAAATATCTGATATTTTAGATAACATATTATTTTAGGAGGATATTATGGATAACTTAAACAAATACGTAGAACATACTCTTTTAAAACAAGATTCAAAAAAAGAAGACTTAATAAAATTATTTGATGAAGCTAAAAAATATAACTTTTTAGGAGTTTGCATAAATCCATGTTATGTAAAATTAGCTAAAGAATCTCTAAAAGATTCAGATGTAAAAGTTGTAACAGTGATAGGATTTCCTCTGGGAGCAAATACAACAGAAACTAAAATTTTTGAAACCATAAACGCAGTCCGAGATGGTGCTGATGAAATCGATATGGTAATCAATGTAACTAATTTGAAAGACAAAGAATATGATTTTATTACTGACGAAATCAGACAGATAAAAGCCGCTTGTTGCGGCCATAATTTAAAAGTAATCTTAGAAACTGACTTACTTACCAAAGAAGAAATTAAAACAGCTTGCGAACTTTGTATAAAAGCCGGAGCTGATTTTGTAAAAACTTCAACAGGATTTGTTAAAGGCGGAGTTGGCGCGAAAGTTGAAGATGTAGAACTTATGTTCAATACTGTTAAAGACGCAGGGCTTCAAGTTAAAGCATCCGGCGGTATCAGAGATAAAGAAACTGCCATTGCAATGATAAAAGCCGGAGCAACTCGTCTTGGGACAAGTTCAGGTGTAAAAATAGTAGCAGAATAAGCAATATTATTTATTTTTTGTAATAAATAATTATAATCCATGCTATAATATTCTTAATCAGAAGGGTTAAAACACTATGGGTGATGAAGATAAGCAGTTTGACGCCACCCCCAGAAAGCTGGAACAGGCAAGAAAAGAAGGACAGGTTGTTAAGTCTAAAGACTTTTCAACAGCAGTTTCTTTGCTTGTTTTGTTTTCGGTAATCTTCGGACTTGCACCTTTTATATGGGATCAAATCGTCCAAGTATTTACACTACTATACGAACAGATTCCTAATGCCCACACTGAACAGATAGGTTATCTTTATATTTTAACAGTTGCTACTAAAGGCGCAGCTCTGATTATTGGACCAATTCTTGCAATAGCATGGTTGGTTGCTGTTCTTGCCGATTTTGTACAGGTAGGACCACTTGTTGCGGTGGCACCATTGATGCCAAAATTAGATAAACTGAATCCTACTAAATATTTCAAAAATATCATGTCTATAAAAACATTATTTGAATTATTTAAAAATATAGTAAAGGTTGTTATTCTTGGGTATATTGGCTGGATGGTATACAAAGACCACATAGAACATATTCTAATGCTTGCATCGGTTGATAATAACTTTGCAGTAATGATTGAATTCGGCAAACTAATTACCGAATTTATATTTAAAGCATGTATTGCTTTCTTAATCATTGCAGCTGCAGATTATGGTGTTACTAAATGGAAATTTTTAAAAGACCAAAAAATGTCTTTTAAAGAAATAAAAGATGAATACAAAAACTCAGAAGGCGATCCAAATGTAAAGGCAGCATTAAGACAAAGACGTATGCAAATGCTTCAACAAGGAGCTATGGACGCAGTACCAACAGCGGATTTTGTTGTAACTAATCCAACTCATGTGGCTTGTGCATTAAAATATGTTGCTGAAGAAATGGATTCACCTATGCTAATTGCAAAAGGTACAGAGTTAATTGCAAAAAAAATTATTGACATCGCCAAAGAGCATAATGTTCCGGTTATAGAAAATCCACCTGTAGCCAGGGCTCTATTTAAAATGGTTGATATCAATCAGCCGATTCCACCGGAATTGTATAAAGCAGTTGCAGAAATTTTGATGTTTGTTTACAAAATGAAAAATACATCAAATAAACGACCGCGAAATTAATTTATTGTAGTATTATTGATGTGTAAAATTATGACTAACGAAGATAAAAAGAAATTACAGCATTATATAGAAATTGTTCAAAAGGTTGCTAGAGTTGAGCATAGACGTATTCCGTCCCATATGGTCGAATACGAGGAATTGCTCTCTATCGGTATTATTGCTATTCAGGTAATGATTAAAAACAAAACTCCGGAACAATTAGAAAAATACAACTCTGCATATATCGCAACAGCTGTGCGTTGGGCTATTCGTAATGAATTAAGAATAAGATATAAATGGTATTCATTAAAACACAAAGGTGAAGATGAATATAGCGAGGAAGAAGCAGTAGAAGGCATGGATATGAAACAGGCTAAAGTTCGTGAAGCTATTTACGAAACTGTCCTATCCATTGATGGCTTAGCTGCTGCAGCCAGTGATAATGATTCACCATTCGATTTCTTGAAAGACAACCATGCAATGCCGGATGAACATGCCGAAATTACAGAAATGGGTAAAATGATTAGAACTGCAATTTCAAAACTTCCTGCTAAAGAAAGAACTGTTGTTGAATACAGATTCTACAGAAACATGCAAGTTAAAGATATTGCTACACAAATCGGTCTTTCTCCATCAAGAGTAACACGTATTGTTCAAGCATCGCTAAATACTGTGCGCGAATATTTGAACGCACACGAGCATTACGGATACTAGGAAAATTATCCTTCGACTATTTGCACCCTATGATCGTCAACAATTTCTATTGGTTGATCAAGTTTTTTGATATAGTCACAAGCTAATTTATTTTTATCAATATCAAATTTTTGAATTACAAATTCAGGATTTTTGTTACTTTCAAGGTATCCATCACCGCCTGTTGCATAAAAATCATCTGCGGCAACAGTATATTTTTTATTAGGATCAGGATTATTTACATCTATTTTATGAACATTATTATCCTTATCGATAAATTCTAATTCAAGTAATTCACCTTTAGTGTTAGCTTTATATCTCAAGCCTGAAACTAACAATATACCTGGTTTATTAGAACTTCTTGTCAAAGATTTTAAACCGACTTTGATTGAATCAACAATTTGTTTTTCTGTTAATCCGAGAATCATCATTTTATCTTCAAACGGAGTAATATCAGAAATCAATCTTGTATCAATCGGTCCTTGAGAAAAACTTCCACGAATATTACCGGCATTAAGAATACCAATATCCGTTCCAAGTTCATGTCTCATAGCATCAGCAATCATATTACCATGAGGATTGTTTTCTATAAGTCTTTTAACAGGAGGCGGAACCGCAGCTTTTACTCGTCCGATTACTTCAGGTTTTCCGATAATTTCTTCCACCGAATCTTTAATAAATAATGGTCTGCTATAATCTCTTGTTTTTATAACATTATTTTGAGCTTTTTTTATTACACCTTTGTTGTCAAAATCAACATTCAAAATTCCGACATTTTCGCCATCTTTTCCTGCCTGTGTAATAATTATTGGTTCTCCAGATTTAGAATAGAAAAGATTTTCGCCTTCCTTTATTCCTTCAATCAATTCATGAGTATGCGCACCAAAAATAATATCTACACCTTCAGTTTCCTGAGCTAATTTTTTATCATTCTTTATTCCTTGGTGTGATAGAACTACTATTTTATTTATACCTTGAGCTTTAAGATTATTAACTTCATCTTGAACAAGTTTTATTGTTTCATCGTGAGTCGCTATAGAAAAATCTTTTAATGTATCATTCATTTTCACACGTTCGTGCATATCTGGAGGAGCAATACCGATTAAACCGTATTTCTGACCATCTTTTTCAACAATCATTGATTTTTGAATTTTACCACTTACCGGAGAATTCTTATCAACTTCAACATTCACGGCTAACATCTTGTATTTTGCATTATCTAACAATTTTGCAAAATTATTAGGATTAGAAATATCTAATTCATGGTTTCCAAGTGCAGAAGCGATAAAACCGGTCCAATTCATAAATTCACTTGCAACTTGATTTGTTGTGTAATTTGCACCAAGAATTATATCACCTGAAGAAACTTTAAATTTAGCAATATCAGAATCCGGATTTTGATAAAACTTATCACTAAAACTTGAAGCACTTGAAGAATCAAACTCTCGAGAAATATTATAAATTCTCTCCATATTGGTCATTTTTCCATGTACATCATTTACATAGAACCAGCTTGTATGTATCAAATTAGGATTAGCAGTATCTGTATATACAGGAACTGTTTTATCCGGATATATATTTACTGTTGGGGTTTCAGCTGTTGTATTTGTTTGAACTTCTTTATTCGGCACTTTTTTAGGTTGTTGTATTGCACCGACGTTTGCATTTAATTGAATATTTGGAGAATTTATCATATAATACTACCTTTTAACACTTCACCATGATAAACACATATAAAAATTAAAATTGCCTAAATAAAACAGGATTATTAACAATTTGTAATAATCCTGTTTTTTATATCTTAATTTACTGAAAGCAAATATTGTATCATTTTTTCTAAATCCTTATTCCATACAGAATTCCACTTCTTTTGCAGAATATCAGCAGGACAATTACCTTTCATAGTATATTCTTTAATAGAATCAAGGAATAACTCTTCGCCGGTCTGCGCCTGTTTTAAATATTTTTCAGCAATATTTATAATTTCTTTAGCATAATCAACAGCTTTTGCCTTTTTGACACGAGCTTGAAGAGCTTGTTTCGGAACATTGTATCTTAATTCCGAATAATCTTTATATTGGAGAGGTTTCAATAACTCCTCACATTCATCCATTGCACAATTATCATACATTATACCTTTATAAATAGCCATAATAGCATATTTTAAATCTCCGCCAACACAATCATGATTGCGAATTTCTATAAAATTACGCATTCTGACTTCAGGGAAATATAAATTTGCATGGAGTTCATAATCATCAATTGTCGGGAATACTCCGGCATAACCATTTTTCATGTATTCTTCAAAGGTTATATCACCATTTAATTCAACGTAAAGATTATCTCTCTGAATAAATATCATAGGAGTTTTCAGAACACAATCAATATAGTCTTCAAAAGAAAATTCTTCACTAATTTTTCCGCAAAAACCGCATCTGTCATTATCAGTATTTATCCAACTCAGTCCTCTAAAGGTTTTATAACCTGTATCTACTCCACCTCTTATTGGCGAATTAGCAAACATTGCAGTCATAAAAGGCGATAATTTATTTGCTAATTTGAACTTTCTCATTGCATCTTCTTGAGATTTGAAATCAATACAGCATTGAATTCCTGCAGTTTCTCTCATCATTACATCTGAAAGAATACCCCAAAGATAATTTGCCATTATTTTATATCTCTTTTTAGGAATAATATTTATTGACTTATGAGTCGAATAAGGTGAAACCCCATAATTTAATAATGTTATATTGGAACCCGCAAGAATATTATTTATAGCTTCATCCAAAGCTTCCATTTTATTTTTAAGCTGGAAAACAGTCCTTTGAGGTTCTGCACTAATCTCTATTTGTGACCCAGGTTCAAGAGTGATAGTATCATGATTCTTCTTTAAACCGATAACATTTCTACCATCCAAAATATAATCCCAAGTATATTCTTTTGCAAAGGTTTCTAAAAAACTTTTAATCCCACAATCATTCCAATAATCAATCGCTTTAAACGAAGATAATGAGATCGGTAATCTTTCGTATTCCATCCCAATTTTAAAATCTTCAGGTCGTGTGAAACCCTTAGTATATAACTTTAAAATCTCGTCTTTTGTTAATCCCTTTTCTTGTTCTACTTTAATCATGCCGACCCCTTTGTACACATATTATTATAACATTATTTAAAATATCAAATAAAAATTTATAAACATTTACCTGTGTGTGTTATTATAGATGTTAAGATGAATTACTTCGAACGGGCAAGATATTTTAGAACAAAGAAAAGACTTGGACAAAACTTCCTTGTAGACGGGGAAGCAATCCAGGATATAATTGAGTTTGCAAACATTTCTCCAGAGGATACGGTTATCGAAATCGGACCGGGAGTTGGGTTTGTAACAGAACAATTGGTTAAGCATGCCAAAAAAGTTATTGCGATAGAACTTGACGAAGAAGCTATTAGAGAATTAAAAAAACTCGAAGCTCCAAATTTGGAAATCATTCACAATGATGTGTTGAAAACTGATTTATCAACTCTTTGTGATGAGAAATTTAAAATTGTTGCAAATATTCCATACTATATTACAAGTCCGATTATCGCTCATTTACTTGGTGAAGTTGATGATTTAAATAATAAAAACAGAAATAAAATTAAAGATATAATATTGATGGTTCAGGAAGAAGTTGCAAGACGAATAGTTGCAAATGAAAATTCACAAAACAAACAATACGGACTATTAACTATTCTTTCACAGTTTTGGGCAGATGTAGAAATTCTAAGACTTGTGGGTAGAAAATCGTTTTATCCTGCCCCAAAAGTTAATTCCGCACTGGTAAAACTTGATGTTCGTACTGAGCCTCGATTAAAATTAACTGATTATTCACATTTTAGAAGAGTTGTAAAAGCAGGTTTTGCACAACGTAGAAAAAATATTAAAAATTGCCTTTTAAATGGCGGTTTCTTAAAAGAGAACATCTCAAGAGCATTAGCTAATGTTGGTATAGATGAGAATACCAGAGGTGAAAAGCTTTCTATCGAAACATTCGGCAAACTGTCAGAAGAATTACTGAAAGGATAATCATGCCATCTATAAAAATTCAATGTCCTGCAAAGATTAACCTGACTTTAAAAGTGATAAATAAAAGAGAGGACGGATTTCATAATATAGAAAGTATTATGCAAGCAATTAACCTGTTTGATTTTCTGACTATAAATATTGAAGATTCGAACATTACTGAAATATTATTAGACGGTAACAGCGCTGATATTCCATATAATGAAACAAATCTTGTCTATAAAGCTGCAAAATTATTTCTTGAAGAAACTAATATTTCAAATAAAAAAATAACTGTTTTCATCGATAAAAATATCCCTGTATCTGCAGGACTTGCAGGCGGCAGCACCAATGCTGCAGGAATGCTGTATGGATTAAACAAATTATTCAATAATATTTTATCTGAGTCCGAATTACATCAATTATGTGCAAAATTGGGTTCCGACCTAAACTTTTGCCTTAAAGGCGGATGTATGATGACTAAAGGTAGAGGAGAAATCCTTGAACCACATGAATATATCGAACGAAACATCAATTTAATCAAACCTATATCACTCGGAATTTCAGCAAAAGAAGCTTATACAAAATTTTCCGAAAAAGTAACTGACCCTAAAAATAGAGAAAATTATGTTAATGACTTAGAATGGGCAGTTATTGACGATTACTCAGAATTGAAACATATTAAAAACAAATATCCGTCTGCAATTATGACCGGTTCGGGTTCAACCTATTACTCGTTTGATGATGAATTCACAAACGAAGATGGTTACTGGATTAAAAATGGATTAAAAACTATTAACTATGGTGTTAAATCAATTTAGTCTGCCAAAAATTACTCTATCAATATTGGCAAGATCTTTAAGCACTTGAATATCTTTAAATCCATAATTATGCATAATTTCTGCGACATCACGACTTTGTCCAATACCAAGTTCAAACAGCAAATATCCGCCTGTATTTAAAAATTTTGGAGAATCCTTAGTTATTTTTTCGTAAAACTCAAGCCCTTTTTCATCAGAGGTATAAAGTGCAAGTTCAGGTTCAAAAGAAACCTCTTTTTGAATCTCAGCTTTGAATTTTGGTGCAACATACGGAGGATTTGAAACTATAATATCAAATTTTTCATCATCTCTAATCTTTGAATATACATCCGATTTACGAAAAATTGCTTTATTAAAAAGCTCAAATTTTTCCATATTAGAAAAAGCTGTATGCAAAGCTTCAGAAGAAATATCTGCACCGATTACCTGACATTGCGTAAGTTTTGCAATCATACAAGCTATACAACCTGAACCCGTACACATATCAAGAGCTGCTTTAAAATTATTTTTCTCAATAACTTCAATAGCTTTTCTAACTAGCAATTCCGTTTCATCACGAGGAATCAGAACTGACGGATTAACAAAAAACTTTTCTCCCATAAAATCAGCCTGACCTATGATATATTGAATAGGTTGTTTTGTAGAGGCTCTGTATTTTGCCTTTTCTTCAACTATTTTCAACTTATCTTCGGGTAACTTTTTCCCCATCAAAATATCAACAAGAGAATAACCGCAAAAATGTTCAATAAGAAGTTTAACTTCAATATTAGCTTCATTTTCTTCAATTCCTGCATCTGTAAGAATTTTAACTATTTCAGGTATAAGCATATTATTCTTCCTCTTCAACCTCAACAGTTCTATACAACCCCGTTGAGTCGTGCTCTTTAATGATTCTATCAATCTCATTACGAGCTTCCAATTTTGATGATAATTCGATTTTTTCTATATTATATTTTTTGCATAATCTGTCATAATAGTAAAGTTGTTTTTTAGTCGGTTCTTCTTTTGACATTTTTACTTCTTGCAAGAATTTACGTTTTTTCTTTTCGAACTCTTTATTAGCTTCAATAATTGGACGCTGTTTTTCCTTGTAGTCATAATATTTTTTGCATTCACGCAAATACTTCATACTATCAGACTTAAAAGTACTTTCATCAATAATTTCCGATAAAAACTCAAATCTTGAACAATTTAACTCAAGATAATATTTCTCATCAGCATAAAAACTTTCCCAAATTTCATCAACACTCAAATCCGCAGATTTTTTTACAAGTGCACGTAAATAATTACACAACGCAGATTTTTGATTTTTGGTCAGTAATATAAAAATTTGTTTTTTTATTTCATACATCTACTACAACATCCCAAAAAGAAGTAACGAAGTACAACTAATTTTCGACTCCTCACAAACCGTACAAATTGATGTACGTGCGGTCCTCATAAAACCGTGCTACGCGAATCTATCGTGTAAACAAGTCCTTGACTGAAAATCTGCGGGTTTTGTTAGATAAACTAAAGTCCAACAGCTTTCTTGCAATAGGATTTGTCTGACAAGTTGACTGACGTTGATCAATAACTTCATTTTCTCTCGTCTCAGAAACATCTTGAATTACTCTTAAGTTTTGTTCAGTCTTCTCTGTCATGATGTTAATTATACCTCGTTACATTATAATAAACAAATTTCGCAATAATTAATTGCTATATTTTATATAAAAAATATATATTATTTACATAATGTTACAATTTATTTTTGCTTACGAGCTATAACTATTATTGGAGCATATGTCAATCTTGCTGAATCATATTTCTTAGAAAATCTATCACAAAAATCTTTTACTTTTTTTACGGTCCAAACACTATCTGATAAA
>JAAVBM010000006.1 GCA_014803505.1 bacterium
TGTTCTTTTTTGGAACTGGATTCAAAAGTCTTTTGAAAGAAAATTAAAAACAGAAATAATGCCTTATTTAATGAAAGCTTTTCAATCTTTTTATTGGCAGGATACTCCTCCTGTAACTCATGAAGAAATTTCTAAAATTAAGATTTTCTCTAGAATTGATTCTGCTAGAAAATCTTTTGACGATTGCTTTGTTGGAAAATATAGAGGAGTTCAGGTTGCAATTTCTGAGTGCCATTACGAAACTGGTGGAAAAAATTCTGTTACTATTTTTAATGGTGCTGTAATTAAATTAAAAATGAATAAAAATTTTTCCGGTATAACTGTAATTCGTCCAACATCAGTTGGATGGGGTAATTTTTTAGATTTGAAAAAATATAAGATGAATAAAGTGGAATTGGAAGATGTTAAATTTAATGAGAAATATACTGTATATTCTACTGATCAAGTGGAATCAAGGTATTTGTTAACTCCAACATTTATGGAACGTTTTGAAAATATTTCTTTGGCTTTTTCCTCTTCCGGTTGTTTTTGTTCTTTTTACGGTGATTCTGTTTACATTGCACCTTATGTATCTGGAGATTTGTTTAAGTTGTTTTCTTTATGGAAACCTGTAACTGAATCAAAACAGTTTCAAGTTCTATTTGAAGAAATAGTTTCAATTCTTGAATTGGTTGATCACTTTAAGTTGGATACCCGTTTAGGATTGTAAAGTTCACTAATATATGTTATAATGATATACAATATACGAAAGCGAGGTTTATTATGTTGGAATCTATGATTGGATTAGTTTTTGTTGGGATTGTTGCATTAGTTGTTTTAGGCATTCTTTATAGTTTATATGTTAATGTTATTAGAAAGAAAAATAAAGTTAAAGAAGCAATGGCTAGCATTGATGTGCAATTGAAAAAACGTTATGACTTAATTCCAAATATTCTGACTGTTGCTGCGAAGTTTATGGAACATGAAAGAAGTTTAATTGAAGATATTACTAAATTAAGAACTCAAGCTTATAATTTAAGAACTGATGTTGATACTATATCTGAAAAAATGAATTTGGATAGTTCTATTTCCGCTAAAATGGGACAGTTGTTAGTAAGCGTTGAAAACTATCCTCAATTAAAGTCAGATAATACAATGGTTCAAGCTATGCAAACTTATTCTGAAGTAGAAGAACATATTGCTGCTGCTAGAAGATTCTATAACAGTGCTGTTAATGATTTGAATAACACTGTAGAAATTTTCCCAAGTTCTGTTATCGCTTCAATGTTAGGAATTTCAGCATATCCGTTTTTTGAGGCTAATGATGTAGAAAAAGCATCTGTTAATGCTTCAGATTATTTTAAAAACTAAATTTATATTGAACTAATGGCGGTTAATACCGCCATTTTTGTGCCCGTAGCTCAGACGAATAGAGCGTGAGTTTCCGAAGCTCAAGGTCGAGGGTTTGACTCCCTCCGGGCATATTTTTTATGCGGCTACCGGCATAAATATTGCAGTAGGTTTTTTTAAATTATTTGTGATGCCGTCGGAAATTCCTCTTCCGTTACCGTCTGTAATTTCAGTGTGACCATATTTACCGCTATAGCCTTGAGCACCTCTATCAAATACCAATACGCAACCTGCAGGAAGATTGTTTACATTTACTGTATTGGGATTTATTTCTTTAAAATTTTTATTTTTACGCATAATACTTATCATCTGGTAAGCATCGCCAGCTTGGTAATTACCTAAACCGGTTTTTGCTATTGCATTTTTTACATATCTTGCACAATAACCTGTAAATCCAACAGCACTATTGAGAGCATTTTTGGCTAGTTGCATACCTTTTTGGGCATTATACCCAAGTTTTTTCCAAACAGAAATATCTTTAGTATTTTTTCCTGATATTTTACTATTGCTATTATTATATTTGCTGTAACTGTTTGAAAGGTTTGAATAATAAGAACTGCTGTAATTATAGCTAGGATATGAGTATTGATATGAAGGATAAGAATTGAATACTTGATTATAACTTCCATAACCAACTGTTTCTAAGTAGTTTAATATAGGAAGATTGTAAGTCGGTTGATAGTAGTTATCGTAACTATATGTTGGAGTATAATATGAATTAATCATATATGGCATATTGAACAAGCTGCCGGAATTGTAATTCATATATGTATTATTTGAAAAATCATAACGTGGAGTTGAGTAAAAAGAAGATGAACTAAAAGGATTTCCTGCAGAATATAAAGCACTATTATATAAATAGTTTAAGTTCATCATTAGATTTGATGTATTATAGCTGCAGTAACTCATAAGAATCCTTATATCCCCTTATATTTATAAAGTTTATTTTGAGTTAGAAATTGCTTATTTTTTCATATTTGTTACGTGTTGTTACATCTAATAATAATACTTTGTTGATATCAATTTCAATTTTTATAAATAAAAATGGCCCCGGCGCGAGTCGAACGCGCGCAAGACGCGGTTTAGGAAACCGCCGCTCTATCCTACTGAGCTACGAGGCCATCTGATGTCAGTATATCATAAAAATTTCTTCACTTCTTTTATTTAAAAAATATTAAAATATTTATACATTTACCTCTTTTTGGAGTATAATTATTAACGTAAACGGAAGTGTATAACTTAAAGGCGCAATGATAGTGCGCAGAAAGAATAGGTATTTGATTATGAAACCTGAAACAAAATCTTTTCAATTAGAAATTGGTGGAAAAACCGTTACTATTGAAACTGGAAAGTATGGTCAATCAACTAACGGTTCTGTTACAGTTAGATGCGGTGATACAATGTTATTTGTACATTGTGTTGTTTCTAAAGAACCTCGTGTTGGTATAGACTTTTTCCCATTATTAATTGATTATGAAGAAAGAATGTCTTCAATTGGTCGTATTCCTGGCGGTTATAACCGTTCTGAAGGTAAAGCAAGTGATAAAGCTATCCTTGTTTCAAGATTGATTGACAGACCTATCAGACCTTTATTCCCTAAAGGTTATAGAAATGATATTCAGATAGTTGCACAATTATTCAGTTACGATCAAGAAAATCAACCTGATACTTTAGCAATGTTAGGTGCATCTTGTGCATTAATGTTGTCTGGCGCTCCTTTTGAAGGACCTATCGGTGCCGTTAGAGTTTCAAGAGATTCTGAAGGTAATATGATTGCTAACCCAACTCACAAACAAGCTAAAGAATCTGATCTTGATATCGTTGTTGCCGGTACTCATGACTCTGTAATCATGGTTGAGGCTGGTTGTAAATTCGTGACAGAAGACGATATTATGGCTGCTGTTGAATTTGCTCAAGAAGAAATTAAAAAACAATGCGAAGCGCAAGTTGAATTTGCAAAACTTTGTGGTGTTGAAAAACAAGAATTTGTTAATCCATACGATACAACTGAGTTGAAAAATATTATCAATGAAACTGCCGGTGCTATGATTTTTGATGCTTATCATAATTTTGACAGAGCTTATCGCCAAACTAAATTAGAAGAAGCAAAAAAATTAGTTAAAGAAAAAATTGATGCTTTAGCTGATGATCATTATATTAAACAAATTATTGAAGAAACAGGAATCGACTTTGTTGCAGAAGAATTTAAAAATGCTGAAAAGAAAATTATGCGCACAATGATTCTTGACGAAGGAGTTAGAGCGGATGGTAGAAAACCTGAAGAAGTTCGTCCTATCTGGTGCGAAGTCGGTGTTATTCCTCGTGCTCACGGTTCTGCTGTATTTACAAGAGGTCAAACTCAAGTTCTTTCAGTTGCAACTCTTGCAGGTCCTGCTATGAAACAAGAACTTGATGGCGTTGATCCTGAAACTGAAAAAACTTATATGCATAAATATATCTTCCCTGGATTCTCAGTAGGTGAAGTAAAACCTCTAAGAGGTCCTGGTAGACGTGAAGTTGGTCACGGTGCTTTGGCTGAACGTGCTAACATTCCTGCTCTTCCATCTCAAGAAGATTTCGGATATACAATTCGTGTTACTTCTGATGTTTTGGAATCTAACGGTTCAACTTCAATGGCTTCAACTTGCGGTTCATCAATGGCATTGATGAATGCAGGTGTTCCTGTAAAATGTATGATCGGCGGCGTTGCAATGGGTATGATTACTGAAGAAGGAAAAGAACCTGTTGTTTTAACTGATATTCAAGGTATTGAAGACTTCCTTGGTGATATGGACTTTAAAGTTACAGGTAATGATACCGGCATTACAGCTCTTCAAATGGATATGAAGGCTAAGGGTATTGCTAATGCAACTTTAAGACGTGCTCTAGCTCAAGCTAAAGAAGGTAGATTACATATCTTAGGTAAAATGCGTGAGGCTATTACTGAACCTGGACCAATGTCTCCATTTGCACCAAGCATTACAACAATGACTATTCCAACTGAAGATATTGGAACAGTTATCGGACCTGGCGGAAAACAAATTCGTGCAATTATTGATGCTTCAGGTGCTGAAATCGATATCCAAGATTCAGGTGTTGTAACTATTACTTCTAATGATCAAGAAGGTGCTCAAATCGCTATTAAAATGATTAAAGATTTAACATTTAAGCCTGAAGTTGGAATGGTTATTAAAGGAAAAGTTGTAAGAATTATTCCTATCGGTGCTTTTGTTGAGTTAGGCGGCGGTAAAGATGGTATGGTTCATATTTCTCAAGTTTGCAACGAAAGAATTGAAACAATTGAACCACATCTTTCTATCGGGCAAGAAGTTGTTGTTAAGGTTATCAAAATCGATGAAAAAGGTCGTGTTAACCTTACAATTAAAGGTGTTACCGAAGAAGATAAAACTAAAATTCAGTAGGTTGGATTTTAATATAATAGAAAAAGGAAACGGTATAATATTCCGTTTCCTTTTTTTTATTTATGATTTATTTGTTATTAGTATTCATTACGAAGCATAAGTAGTTGGTTGTATAGATTAGGTTCTGTATTTTTTATATATTTGTCCATAAGGTCTATATCTAGTGATGCTAACATTTTAAATATGTCTATGTTGTTTTGAATAAGTATAGCAATTTCTTTTTCTATCATAGATTCTACCAGGTTTTTATCGGCATTTGCTTCTAAAACATATCTTAGTGTTGTATTTTGTGGTGTAATAATTGTTTCATTTACTATTCTCATTATGTCTTTTTTGATATTGGCATTTTCTTTTCGTTTTAATAGTTCCATACAAACTTTATAGAATCCTGAGATACTATTATGCGACATTGAATAACTATTATATGGATTTAAGTTTAGCATTGTGTCCATAAATCTTCTTAGTATTTTATTTCTTTCGGAATTACTAAGTGGAGTTTTATATTTTTGCATTATTTTTTCCATATGTATATGTAAATCATCTGTATTATTTCCAATACTTAGGAATGATAGACCAATTTCCAGGCTATTAGTGTTTAAAAAAGCTATATCGTGGTTTTTCATAGTTTCTATGCTTTCAATTGATTTATCGTATAAATTTGTAAACATCGAAAGCTTTTCAGCTTGTGATTCTGCATTGATCAATCCTAAATCTTCCATTTGTTTATATTTTTCTACAATTAGTGAGTTAAGATAATTATCTTCAGGTTTTTGGAGCTTAGTAGAGTATTCCATCATTGCTTGTCTTACGAGATTCATGTATTTTGGATTTTTTTCTTCAAACTCTTGTCTAATATCACGCATGGTATTAAAAATTTCATCCTCAGGAAGTAATTGAGATTGAATTTCTTTAATGGCTTTAGCATTCAATTCTTGTAATTCATCTTCAGAATAATTGCTGTCATCGATTAGAAAATTTCCCCATTCTGCCATGTTGTTAACATTGCAAGCATATGAAAGTAGATGTTTCTCATCTAATTTTGGATGATTAAAGATATAATTGCTAAATTTATTTATATATGATTTTGGCATAAATCGATATTCATTTGCTATTTGTTGAGTGATAACTTCTTTTAAATTTATTGCTAAAGATACATTTGTATCATCTCCTATTGCAAACTTAAATACTTGAGTTCCTGGATTTTGAGCAATAGCTTTATTGAGTGCATCTTGAATATCTATTTTTTGCCTTTCAGGTTTGATTTCTTTTTCTTCTATAATTTTGGATTCTGCACCAATTTCCCCATATCTTTCTAAGAAATGAGCTTCCCATTGTTTTTGTTCTTCATCGTGTGCTGCGTAGCGTTTATCCCTTTCAGGTTTGATATTTTGTGTGTAGTCTAAAAGTTCTATAAATTCAGGTGTAACGAAATCTATTGGATGTTGGTTTGCAGATTTTGATGTGATTTGTTCATAATCGCTATTGATTGGAATCATTCCTCCGGCACCAAATACATTTTCGAATAATTCAATTGTGTCTGTAATTGCCATTGAATAGTTTTCCAATAGTTCAGGGTTAGATTTCCAGAAGCGTTCTATTTTTGATTTTCCTTCAGTGTTTGTATCAAATTCATAGAAATATCTCATTTCTTCTGATAAGTGAACTTTATCAGCTGCAATTGTCATTATTGGGCTAAGATATTTTATAATAAATGAAGCTTCAGGATCGTCTTTAGAAAATCTTCTGCGTACTGCTTTTTCAACAGATTCAATATCACCTTTTGTACTTTTAATATCTTTTTTTAGTTGTTCTTTCTGATATGTTTTTATTCTATATCTTGGTTTTGCAGGCTTAGATTCAGAGTCTGCATTAGTTCTTGATCTTGGTGATGATGCTACTGAATCCTGTTTTTTCTGTGATTCTGATCTGTTAGGATCAACAGTGTTTTTAGGCAATGTTATAAAGAATTTTTTGTATTCATCTCTTGTAGAAATAAACGAATGCCAGAAACCATTATCCGGAAATTTTATTCCATAAGCCGCTGTCGTTGAGTAATCGATGGATTCGGTTATAAAACCTTTATATTCTTTATTTATATCCTTTTCTAAAAAATCTTTGTTTATTTCTTTTAGTGTTTTACCTTCTTTATAAATTTTCTTTAGTAGATATAAACCAAAGTCATCAGAACCATCATTTAATAGTGGAATATCACTAATTTCTCTAGCAATTTTAATTTCTGAGAGAATACCTTTTCGTGCGTTTTTCTTAAGTGAATGTAAATTCTTAAATAAATCTTCATTTGGATAATCTTTTTTTACATCCTCAAAATTTTTAGCCTTATCCAGATGTTTGAATACTTCATTCATCATTTGTTCAGGTGGCATATGTTGTCTTTGTTCGTAGTCGTAATTTAGGTAATTTTTCATTGTATACGGCATACTTTTACTGTTGAATACGTAGAAATCTTCAGGTGTTCTACCAGTAAAAGTAAGATTATAATCTTGATAGGATATTGGATTATATGTATATGTTTTTGAATTGTTTTCAATATTTTTATTATTTTGGTTTAAGTTTTTTTTGTAGATGGGAGCAATGTGTTGCGGATTAAATTGAATTCTCATGTATAATTCCTTATATTATTTATCTGTTCTTTCTAAATCGCAAAATGATGAATTTTGCTAGTGTGTCTTCTTAGAATTCACATAATTTAATATTTTTATGTTAGAATATCCTTAATATAAGGGGAGAATAATTATGTTTGATATAGTTACTATTGGAAGTGCGACTATGGACGTATTTGTAGAATGTGATGATGCAAATATTGTTTCTGTAAGAAAAAAAGATAGAAACACCGAATTTATGAGTTATCCGTATGGTGCCAAATTGGAAATAACTGATTTTGATTCTCAAGTTGGTGGCGGAGGGGTTAATACTGCTGCAAATTTTTCGAACTTAGGATTTAAAACTTCAGCAATTTTTAAAGTTGGAGATGATTTATATTCTAAAGGTATTTTTAAATTTTTTGAGTCAACAAATGTCAATCTTTCCAGTGTTATTCAAAATGCGAATGTTAGTACCGGATTTTCTATTATTTTAACAAGTTTTGAAGGTGATAGAACAGTTCTTGCTCATAGAGGTGCAAATTCTTTGATTTCTGAATCAGAAATTGATTTTGAGGCTATTAGAAGAGCTAATTTATTATATATTGCGCCATTGAATGGTGAAAGTAACAAAGTGCTCGACCATATTGTGAAATTTGCGAAGGAAAATGATACCTATGTTTGTTTTAATGCTGGCACAACCGGAATAAAACGCGGTTTTGAGTATCTAAAGGGTATTTTGGAATATGCCCAAATAGTAGTTATGAACAAAGAAGAAGCATCTATGGCTACAGGAATTCAATTACGTTCTGATACAAAGGATGTTAAGTATTCTGATAAATTGGTTCATCCTGATTTAAAGGAAATGTTTAAGACATTGAAGGTTTCTGATTATCAAGTAATTGTTATTACAGATGGTAGGCGCGGTGCATATGCTTACGATGGTAAATCTTATTACTTCTGTTCTTCTTTTGATGGTCCTGTAGCTTCTACGCTAGGAGCTGGAGATGCGTTTGCTTCTACTTTCTGTGGAGCTTTGGTTAGATATAATGGAGATATTTGTAAGTCTTTGATTGCTGGTTCTATCAATTCTGCAGGTGTAGTATCAAAATTCGGAGCTACAAATGGTCTGTTGACATTCTCTGAAATTGAAGAAACTATGTCTAAAAATGCAGATTATGCTTGTCAAATAGAACCTGTTTAGAATGCATTTTATTTATTTTGAGACACCAATAGCAATATTGGTGTCTTTTCTGTTAAATTGCTACTTTATAGTTGGTAAATATTTGTATCGTTTAGTCGGGTAATTCACGTATTATCCTGCTATTTTGTGTATATAGCCCAACTCGGCAATTTTATTAAATTTAGAATTAGTGTTAAATATATTTACTTGTCAGAAAGGTCTGGATATGGAAAAAGAAAAAGATATTACTAAGGTTATTATTGTCGAGGATTATATTTTAACAAGAGTTATTTTGAAGAAAATACTTTCATTGAGATCTGATTTTGAAGTTTGTGCTGATTTTGATAATGCAGAAGAAGCTTTGAATTATCTAAAATATAATGAAGTAGATTTAATATTAATGGATATCGGTTTACCATATATGAGCGGAATTGATGCTTCTCATATTATTAAACAAGTAAATCCTGATATAAAAATTTTATTATTAACTTCTAATAATAGAGATTCTGAAATTTTAGCCGCTTTATTTGCTCATGTTGATGCATATGTGTTAAAAGATATTGATCCAGACCAGTTAAATACTGTAATTGAAATAGTTAATAATGGTGGTTCTTGGATTGATTCACGAATTCAACATTTAGCTTTTAATTTTATTAAATCTCTTTCTCAGAGTGATTATGAATATTTCATGAATACATTGGATTCTACCGAGTATAAGTTGATTTCAATGGTTTTAAAAGGCTTTAAAAAACGTGAAGTAGCTAAGTATTTAAATATGCAATTATCTGAACTTTCAATGTATGTTTATTCAATATTTAAAAAACTTGCAAAAACTAAAAAAGCAGAAGATGCAATTCGAGAATTTAGATATGACTTCATTTAAGAAAAAATTTTTTGATTTGAAAATTAAAGTATTATTGATTCACTATATATTTTTTGGGTTGGTAATTGTATTTTTAGGTTGTTCTTTTTTTGATTATACTTCAACGAAAGCGGCAATTTGTTCTGCAATTCTTTTTTTAACTCTTGAGCAAATATTTGATAATTTCTTATTTAATAAAAAGCTGAGTGTAAATGACGATGAGTTTTTGCATTATAAATACTGTACTTCAGAAAATATTTGCGATTGTCAAATAAATGATCTGTTGAATATTGTTTTTAGTAATTCACCTGATTTAATTACTTTTCAGGATGTTAAATTACGTTATACTATGTGTTCTAAAAAATTTATTGAAACCTTTTCATTTTGCTCTGTGCAGGATGTTATTGGCAAAACTCCGGATGAGCTTTTTTTTCATGAACAAGGTAATTTGATTAAATCTTATAATAAACTTGTAATAAAGAAACGTCAGGCTGAAACTTATGTTGTAAGATTTTGGGAAGGATCATCAGAAGCTATATTTGAACTGGTTTCAGCTCCCATAATAAGCAATGACGAGGTTGTTGGTATCTTAACATTGAGTCGCGATATTACCGAAACTCAAAATATGCGGGAATCTCTAGAGCTATTTAATTCAAAATTATGTGCATTGATTAATAATTCTCCAATGTTAGCTTTCATTGTTGAAACTGATGGGAAATTTCTTTTAGGAAATGATAGAGCTAAAGAATTTTTTCTCACAGGAAAAGATTCTACACTTAATAGTGAAAAAATTCAATTTTGTTGTGAGGACTTATTTTCTGAATTTATGGCAGAAAATTCCACTATTATTAATGAAGGAAAGTGTATTCAACTAGAAAAACGTATTTCCGCAAAAAATGGTGAAAAATATTGGTATCAAATCCATAAGACACCAATAAGAAATAAGGATGGCAAGGTCTATGCTATAGCTACATTTGCAAGAAATATCGATGCTGAAAAGCAAATAGCAGAACAGAGAGAAACTTACATTGCAACCTTAAGTCATGATTTAAAAACTCCTACTATTGCTCAAATAAGGGCTTTAGAATTGCTTTTGAGCGGGCAATTAGGTCCGTTTAATGATGAACAAAAAGAGATGCTTAAACTGACATTGGATTCTTGTAATTATATGTATGATATGGTTTATACTCTATTATCTACTTATAAGTTTGAAAATGGTGATATTACTTTAAATTGTTCATCGTTTGATTTATGTAAAATGATATCTGAAAGTATGTATGAAATTTCTAATATAGCTGAAGAAAATTCTATAAAACTACTTTTTGACCCTCAAATGGATTCATTTTTGGTTTATGCCGATAGAATTGAATTGAAGCGGGTAATTATAAATCTTCTTTCAAATGCAATAAATTATGCATATTCATCGACTGTGGTTAAAGTTACCTTGAAAAAGATAGGCAAGAATATTGAAGTAAAAGTACAAAATTCGAGCGCATATATTGAACCTGCAGTAATGTCAAAGTTATTTAGAAAATATGTGACTCATTCTGAAAAGTTTAATAAAGTTGGTATTGGATTAGGTTTGTATTTATCTAAAAAGATTATAGAAGCTCATAATGGTAAAATTATTGCTGAAAGCTTTAAAAGCCAAAATAATATATTTGGCTTCTCTATTCCATATGATAATAAAATTCTACACTCAGATCAACGAGCGGAATTTTTATAGAGCTTCGGTGTAATCCCTTCCGCCAATGGCTTTATACAAATTTATAGAAGCTATGATTGCGTTGATTTTATTCATAACAAGATCTTCTTCTATAATTAAAAGTGTTTGTTGGTCTTTTAGATTTTCTAATTTTGATTTTGCGCCAATTGTAAATTGATTATTTGCAAGTTCCAGTTTTTCTTTTTCAATATTGAAGCGTTGTTCGCTTTTTTGAATATTTGAATTTGCAATATTTATACTCATCATAGCGTCGTTTAGCTCTTGAATAGATGTAAGTATTGTTTTGTCATAAATTTGTTTAGCTTTTTCATATTCAAGTTTATTGTAGCGTAATTTTGACTTTTTATATCCGCCTGTGAACAGGTCAAGAGAAGGCGCAACACCTATTGCTGACATAAATGTATGAGGAGCAAATATTTTACACCAATCATAAGCATTAAATCCGGCTTGTCCATAAATTGTGAATTTTGGAAAAAAATCACGTCTGGCAATTTTTACATCAATACCAGCCTTTTCTAAGTATAATTCTGATTTTTTTATGTCAGGACGATATTGGATTGCTTCAGTTGATATTTCGTGTGGTAATCTAATTGATGGTATTTCATCATAGTTTTTTCTTTGGATTTTGTTATTATATCTATCACCAAGCTGTACTATAAGTTGATTTCTTATTAAATCTTCCTTTTCCAGAAGTGAATTATATCGTTCTTCAATTTTTAAAAGAGCTTGTTTTTCGGTTAGTAATTCTGCAATTGAAGATAATCCGCTATTATATTTTGCCTCTTCCATTTGTACAATTTGAGATTCAAGTTCAAGTAGTTCTTTTTGATTTTTTATTAGTTTATCCAAGCAGATTAACGTATAATAATCAGAAACGAAATTTGAAGTAACAGAGATGTATACGGCTCTTTCATCTTCTTTAGCCATCTCTGTTTGTTTTTTCATGCTTTTTGTTTTTAAATAATTTTCGCCCCATATATCAACTTCATATGACATTGTCAGCGGAAGCAGGTATCTTGCCTGATTATAGTCAGGAATTGTTACTTCTCCCATTTTTAGTGTACTTGAGGATATTTCACGTTGAATATTACCGTTAAAATATAATTGCGGTAATTGGTTTGCAAAAGCTTGCTTTACTATTTCTTTTGACTGTTTTGTCTTTAATGTTGCAATCTTTAAATCTTGATTATTATTATAAAGAGCAATTAAATATTCGTTTAATATATTGTCTTCAAAATTTTCCCACCATTTTAAATTTAGGTATTCAAGTTTATAGTCAGAAGTTTCTTTTGCCTTCTGTGCATATGTTTGTGGGGTATTAAACAAGAGTAAACTCATTAAAATAATTAATATTTTTAAATTTATCATAGTATTTATATTCCTTTGTGTTATTATGATAACACAAAGGAGAAATATGGACAAGAATAAATTATTAAAATATAAAATAGGTGCTAATTTATCAGGAGTAGGCAGTCTTTCAAAAATTTTTGCCATACAGTCTTTTTCGGCATGTGATTGTGAAATTACTCCAGAACAATTTTCCGTTCTTTCTGTTCTTTATGAGAATGATGGACTATATCAAAGACAATTGTCTGCATTAACGCTAAAAGACAGGCCTAATATATCAAGGATTCTTTCGATATTAGAATCTATGGGATATATTACTAAAACACCTGATGTTAGTAGTCGCAAAATTTATAAGATTTCTATAACTCCTAAAGGAATTGAAGTTTACGAGAAAATTCTTCCTGTTGTTTTAAAAGTTTGGCTTGAAACAGTTGAAGGTATTTCAGATAGCGATATTGATGCTTTTAATAATGTTCTTGTAAAAATTAAACAAAATTTACTTTCAAAAATAAATATACAAATGTAATAAAGAGGAAAATATGTCAGAAGAAAAATTTAAAGTTGCCCCTCGTTTACCCAAGGGAAGAAAAAGAAAAAAAGAAGAAATTGAAATTTTAGCAAAAGCTCGTTTGAAAAAAAGAAGACCAAAACTAACCAAGAAAAGAGTCTTTTTACCTGCTATTGCTGCTTGTATATTAGTATTTATCGGTATATATTTTGCAATTTGGTCAATGCATTATCAATCGACAGACGATGCTTTTGTTGAAGGAAGAATAATTTCTGTGGCGCCACGAGTATCCGGTCCTGTTATATCATTACTTACTGATGATAATTTACCTGTTAAAAAAGGTGATTTACTATTAGAAATTGATCCAAACGATTATATTGTTAAGCTTAATCAAGCTGAGGCTAAGCTTGCTGAGGCTCAAGCAAGATTAAAAGTTTCTAATCATGATGTTTCTAAAAACTCATCAAATGTCAATCAAGCTGTTGATGATACTGCTTCTGCAAAATCAAAATTAGATTTTGCTCAAAAAGATTTTACTCGTTATGATGAAATGTATAAAACCGGTGTAGTTTCAAAGCAAGATTATGATAGAAGTTCTAAAGATTTGGAGGTGTCAATTGCTAATTATAATTCGGCATCTAACCGCAAGAAAGCTATGAAATCTGAATTTAGTTCTTCTCTTGCTAAAACAAAAACGATAGAAGCAGAAATTCAACGTTTGGAAGCTGAGGTTGAGCAAGCTAAATTGAATCTTTCTTATACAAAAATTTATGCACCGTCTGATGGTGTAATAGCTTCAAGAAGCGTTGAAGAAGGTAATTATGTTCAAGTTGGTCAACCGTTACTTGCTGTTGTACCTAAGAATGTTTGGGTTGTTGCTAATTTTAAAGAAGGTCAATTAACTCACATGCATCCCGGACAAAAAGCTTGGATTACAGTGGATGCTTATCCTGATAAAAAATTTAAGGCTCATGTTGATAGTATTCAGCGTGCAACCGGTGCAAAATCAAGCTTGTTTCCTCCAGAAAATGCTGTAGGCAGCTATGTTAAAATAGTTCAGCGTGTCCCTGTAAAAATAGTTTTTGATGAAGATTATTCAAAATATAATATTGTTCCAGGAATGTCTGTAGTTCCAAGAGTTAAAATTAAATAAATCATATTTCTTTAGTAAACAAAAAGGAAAGTTATGATTAACTTTCCTTTTTTATTTTATTTAATTCCTTGAATTTTTATTTGTCCATTTTCATCTTTTGTGAATTCCATCGGTACTGGTTCAGGTAATTCTTGATTTTTATTACTATTCAAATTAAATGATGTTGGTTTTATGTATGGTGTTGTATTACGTTTACCTTGTTCATAATCTAATTGTGCATCTTTTCTTTCTCTTTTTTCTTTATAATCTTCTGGATTGTTAATGAAATCAAGTGTTTCTTGTTTTTCTATTTGATGTTGCATTAACGGATAAAAATTCATATTACCTGCATTTGGAGCTTGGTAGTAAACAGCTAATGCTGTACTGGAACTCATGCCTGCAATTAACCCTATAATCATTGCTTTTAATAGTATATTTTTCATAAAAACTCCTTCTTTTTATGTATATTAGCATATTTTTTATAAAAAAATCAAATAATTGATACTTTCTGATAATATTTTTTGATTATTATTACTATTTTGCCTAATGAAAACTTCTAAAAAAATTTTTATTATAGTTGTATAAATCCTCAACTCTTCTGATTGCTCAGCTGCCCTCTTTTAATTAAACGAGGGCTTTTTTTTATTTTCTTAACATAATGCTTTATTTTATGAATTGTTGTATAATCTCAGTATATGTAAATTATATGAGAGGGTACTGATGAGAGAACTAGTTGTTGAGAATCAAGAAATACTGATTATACCACAGAATTTTAAATTTGCGAATAGAGGTAAGGTAACTGAAGTGAGAGCTACTGACTTTACTTTAGAGCTTGATTATGAGCCTGAAAATATTTTGTTGAATACTTATTGTGAATTCTATACTCAAACTTCTCACGGTAAGTTGTATTTTGATTCTTATGCTAAAGAAATCGACGGAAAAACTCTTATAATTGCTAGTCCTGCAAAGCATAAATTCTTGCAACGAAGACAGTATACGCGTATAAAATTTATTAATAATTTGGAATTGTATTATCAGAATAATATGTGTAAAATTTCAACTCTGGATATTTCTGCAGGTGGTATGAAATTTACAACTCAAGATAATATTGATATTGATGCATCTTATTCTGTATCAGTTCCGCTGGTAGAAGATAAATCATTACAATGTATATTCCAGCCTATACGTGTCGAAAAACGTAACGAAGGTGGATATACAGTATCCGGACAGTTTGTATATAAATCAGGTCATGACAAGATGATTTTGACACAATTTTGTGCAAAAAGAAGTGTCGAAATAAAGAATAAATAGGTAGAGTATGAGTTTAATAAATTTGCTTGAAAGTAAAAATAAGAAAACACTTTTTACAACCCCTTCGCACGGGCAAAAATCTTTTATTTATGAACCATTAAAAGAAATGTATAAGTTAGATATTTCTGAGACCGATGCACATAATCCTCAAGAGGCGCTATATAATGCTCAATTGTGGGCTCGTTCTATTTATCATACGTATTCTACAACATTTTTGACAAATGGTTCAACAAGCGGGATTTTAGCCGCTGTATTATCTTGTACTCAAGTTGGAGATAAGGTTTTGATTGCTTCAAATGCTCATCCTTGCCATTTTAATTCTGTTAGATTGGCTGGTGCTAGAGCTATTTGTTATAATCTAGATATTGATCCTGATTGGGGTGTTCCGTTAGAAACAAAGCCTGAAGTGATAGAATATTATTTAAATCGTTATAATATTCGTACTGTAATTGTAACATCTCCTTCTTATGAAGGTATAATCTCAGATATTGAGGAAATTAAGGATATTTGTGAACGTCATGAAGCCTTTTTAATTGTTGATGAAGCTCATGGTGCATTATATCCGTTTTCTGATAGATTACCTATCTCGGCTGTTAATGTTGCAGATTTCACAGTTCAATCTCTTCATAAAACCGCAGGCGGTTTGAATCCAACGGCTTTATTACATTGCAATTGCGAGATAGATGTCAGACCTGCTTTAGATATGTTTATGACTACTTCGCCATCATATCCATTACTTGCTTCTATTGAGGCTAATATAGATTATTTAAGTTCTCGTGATGGATATAAGGAAATAGATAATTTAATAACTAAGCTTGATAATATGCGAGCTAAGTGTAAAAATTGTGAATTCTTTGGTGATGATCCTACTAAAGTTTTGGTTAGAGTTCCAGGTATGACAGGATATGAACTTTCTGAAAAACTCTTCGAAGTCTATGATATCGAAGATGAAAGAACTAACGAAAAATCTACAATGTTATTATGTGGGATTGGAACGGATAATAAGAAAATTGACCGTTTGCAATATGCTCTTTCAAGATTATAGATATTTAAAAATATTGTAACCTTTTTTTATTGCTTCAGTGGTTATATTATCAGGTTTAATATTTTTTCTGCTGTCAAAATTGAACATACAGTGATTTGTATAACTAACTTCTGATGGCAAAACAAATGAAGATTTAATTATACAGTTGCCTTTTTCTAAGTTACAGACTGTACCAGGCTCTGCAAATTCAAAAGATATATAGTAAATATCTGTCAATTTTCCTTCCACATTTACTGAAAATTTCACTTGATCATTGTCAGCTGTAGCATTTTTAAATCTTTTTGCAAAATCTCTTGATAAATCTGAAGTTGTGGTACTAGTATTTAAGCTGACTCGTTTAAATTCTTTTTCAAGTTTTGAATAAGCAACGGAGCATTGTGTATTATTTACAAAATCTTCAGGATTATCCGGAGATTTCTGAATAAATTTTACTAAAATACCCAAAGCTAAAATTGGTACTATTAAGTTTAATGCAACTGCAAAAATAGCCCATCTTGCTTGAGTTTTTCTGAAATCTTTAGGTTTCATCCACCAATCTACTTGATAAGCCCACATATTACCTTTAAATCCAGCATAAAATTGCAGGATTGTAAAAAGAATCCAGTTTAATCCAAACGGAAGTTGATACCATATGAGAGGAATAGCCAAAAGAGTTATCCACGCTTTATGTTTGATTCCCCAAATAAAGGTCAGCAAAAACGCCCCCCAGTTAAAATCTTTTAACTCAGGAGTAATATCTTTGCCTTTATACCCTGTCCAAAACTCTTTCCAACTCATTCTTTAATTGTAGGTGTTTTTTTTATACTTGTCAACGTTTAGTTTTTAACTTAATTTTTATTCCTAAAATTCTTACAATTTTATGATTTGAAACATTTTTTATTGAAAAAATTTGTTGTAAAAATGTTGGAATATTATTATTTATTCTATAAAATTTTTTATAGTTTTCTACAATACTGTATAATTTTTTAAGTTGCGTTTTGGTAAATAAATTTTCATTAAAATTGATATCTTTAACTGTTTTTCTGAAATCCTTACTAAATCTTTTTAAATAAATTTTTTTGAATTGAGGAGCTACTCTGTTGTAGCCAGCCATGTATCCCAGATATTTAATATGAAAAAATAATGATAAGTCTTTATTTTTTATAGTTTCTGTTTTTCTGAGTAGATTTTCTATCCATTCAAATTCATCGCAAACTGTGAAAATTTTATTTTTATTATACACACTTGAGTTTGGGTTGTCTCTTCTGTTCATGTAAAATGGAGTATTTGTAAAATATGCTTTGGTTGAATGGATAAATGTTTGAAACCAGAAGCCATTATCTTGAAAACTCGCTCCTGGTGATTCATTATGTCGAATGTTATATTTTTCAATGAATTTTCTATTATATATTCCACTCCAAGTATTCATAATAAAGTAATATGGTTGAATTTCTTCATTTACATTTATTAGTTTATTATAATATGTATCATCTGCTGAAAGTTTATTATAGAATAATTCAAGATTATTATTATTTCCTTTAAATCTATAAAAATCGGATTTTACAAAGTCTACATCATTATTATGTGCAATATTATATAGTTCTTCGTACATATTTAATTGAATGTAGTCATCTGGTTCTACTATTCCAATGTATTCTCCAGTTGCATTATCTATTCCAATATTCATAGAATGTCCATATCCGGTATTTGTTTTATTGATAATTTTTATTCTATGGTCTTTATCCGCATATCGTTGAAGAATCTTTAATGATGAATCTGTAGAACCATCATTAACACAAATTATTTCTATATCATTTAATGTTTGATTTATAATGCTATCTAAACATTCTTCTAAATATTGTTCTACATTATATATAGGTACTATTACTGAAACTTTAGGCATGAGTTACCTCCTTAATTTCTTCTGTTTTTCTGAATGCATTATTCAATTCTGGTAGAGGTTCTATTAGTTTATATAGAGGTTCACCTTGTAAGATCTCTTTAAAAGCATTAACATCTTTTGGAAAACATTTTCCACCATATCCAAGTTTACCATCTGGTCCAGGAACACTAGTATGGGGTTCATTTATATATCCACTGAGTAATACTCCATTTCTTACATGGTTATAATTAGAAGATAATTTTTGGCAGTAATTATAAATCCCATTAAAATACGTAACTTTTAATGCTCCAAATACATTATGTGCATATTTAGTTATCTCGGCTTCTAATGATGTCATTATGGTGTATTTTTTGTTTG
Source organism: bacterium (assembly GCA_014803505.1). Classification (GTDB taxonomy): domain Bacteria; phylum Cyanobacteriota; class Vampirovibrionia; order Gastranaerophilales; family Gastranaerophilaceae; genus Zag111. Next base: position 18,765 of record JAAVBM010000006.1, read on the forward strand.
GAAATATTTGTTCTAGTAAATCTATTGCTCCTGTGAATACCATTGGTTGTTTTTTGAAATCTTCTATCGCTGTTCTTTCTGTTAGAAATTCCGGCATAAAATATACTTTTTTACCTGTTGTTTCTGATAGATAATTACTTGTTCCGGGTAGAATTGTTGTTCTTATATATATTGGTACATTTGGAGCATTTTTTATAATATTTATTAACGTATTTAGATTTTGTGTCCCATCAGATTCTGTAGGTATATGTATACTAATAAATATTATATCTGCATTATCAATGTTGTCATTTAAATTTTTTGGTGGGTCAACTCGTAGGATATTACATTTAGGGTTATTTTCTTCTATCCAAGAAATAAGAGCGTTACCAATAATACCACATCCTATTACGCCAACATTATATAATTTTTCATTTTGTAATTTGTTTTGATGTCGTTTGAAATTAAATTTGATACCTAGAATGGTTACTCTCTTATGATTATCAATATTTATTATACTAAATAATTTTTGAATAGGGCGTTTAAATAAGATACTCTTACTTGCTAAAAAGTAGTTTTCTAATAGTAAAATTCTATTTTGAATATTTAATCCTTTTTTTATTGCTTTTTTATATTCAAATAGAAGTCTATTTGTTGTTAATCTTAGTAGTTTATGATAATTATGCTTTCTTGCAAAAATTAAGTTATCTTTAAGTCCATTTAATAGTCCATTTACTCTTGATTCTTCCCAATTTATTGATTTATGAGAAATTCTATAAGCATAACAAGTTTTTTTGATAGCATAAAACTGTTTAGCAAAGTGCATTGCTTTTACAAAAAATGGTGGATCTTGAAATCTTCTATAATTAGGGAATTTTAGATTGTGTTCTCTTAAAAAAGAGGATTTGTAAAGGAATCTTATCCATCCATAATCAAATTGAAAATCTTTATAAGTTATGTAGCCTTCTTTTTCAAAAAGATATTTTTTATTACTTCCAGAATATTTTTTTGAAAATAATCCGTTATTATAACAAGCAAATTCACCTCCTACAATTAAAGATTGGGTTTCTTTTGCTTTTCTATACATAGTTTCAATAATATCGTTTGTAGGGTAGAAATCATCAGGATCTATAAATCCAATGTATTCTCCTAA
>JAAVBM010000007.1 GCA_014803505.1 bacterium
AGTTTCTATAATCTCTAAATGGTTGGTAAATTGGATAGAATCAGATTTAGCAGCAGGGAAAATTCAAGTTTATAATATAATCCCTTCAAAGGCCGAATTTGCATATATGTTAGGTGTAAGTATAGGAACAATGCAAAATGCTATTCGACAAGTTGAAGATAAGGGTTATTTTGAATCAAAGCAGTGTATTGGAACTTTGGTTAGCGATATTAATAAACAGAAATCTACAGTTAGAAAATTGACATCAAAACGCGAAATAGCTGCAGAATCGATTAAGCGTTATATTTTATCTGACGGGTTTTCAGTTGGTTCATTATTACCTTCTACTGCAACAATATCAACTATAATCGGATATACTGTTAATACTACTAAACTGGCTTTAGATTATCTTTCAACACAAAATATTCTTCAACATAACTACAGAAGTCCAAAAGAACAAGGTTGGCAAGTTTTGACTACAGACTTTGAATTAAATTCTGTATCAGGAAATCAGAATACAGAAACTCTAGTAGATATGGTGGTTAAAGATTTAGAAGCTTATATTGCTGATAATTTGAAAGTTGGAGATAAAATCCCATCACATGGAGCTTTGGCAAAAGCCTTGAAGGCTAGTATTAAAACTGTCCATGACGCACTCCAAATTCTTGTTGAAAAAGGTATATTATTGCCAAGACGCGGAAGATACGGAACTTCGGTTATTAAACTTCCGAATTCGGAAGTTTCTTCTATGAAACCAGAAACTTCTATCTTTGCTTCAGCTCAAGAAACTGCATTTTATCATTATGAAAAAACTCAAAATCATATAAAGAGAATGATTGCTCAAAATTATGAAGTTGGTGATAAGTTACCTTCTATAATGGAACTTTCAAATTCAATGGATTTGAGTCCTAATACAATAAGAAAAGCGTTTCATAATTTGGCTAAAGAAGGTTATTTGGTATTCTCAAGAGGCCGTTACGGCGGAACATTTGTAATTGATATTCCTGAAATTGAATCTCAAACATTCAAGTGGCTTGCTGTAAATCCTGAATATGCAAAAGAATATCAAGAAAATTAATTTGATTATTCGCTTGTAATAAATTCAATTGTAAATATTCATCAATATTTTTGACATGACATATATTTACCTGCAATAATGAGTATATACGCTATACTTGGGTAGAAATATGTACATAAAACAATTAGAAATAGATAATTTTAAATCATTTGCAAATAAATCAGAAATCCCCCTGCTGAAAGGTTTTACCACAGTTTCTGGGCCGAATGGCTCTGGGAAAAGTAATATTATTGATAGTGTGATGTTTGCTTTAGGTTTAAGAACCGGTAGTGCTTTGCGTATCGAGAATTTGTCTGATTTTATTACAACTTTTAATAATAAGAATGAAGCTTCTGTAAAAGTTGTTTTTGGTGATGTAAAAGATATTAATGAATTATCTGTAACACGAAGAATTAAAAAAACTAATCAAGGTTATGCCAGTACATATTATTTAAATGATAAGGTTGATACATTAACAAATATCAGATCTATTCTTGAAAAGTATAATATTACTCCAAATAGTTATAATGTAATGATGCAAGGTGATGTTAACAGTATCGTTATGTGTTCATCAAAAGTTCGTCGCGGTATCATTGATGAGATTGCTGGTGTTGCTGATTTTGACAGACGTATAGATCAGGCTACCGGAGAATTAAAAACAGTTGAACAGCGTGTTGAAGCTGCATCTTTGATTCTTTCTGAAGTTGAAAAAACTTTGGAACAATTGAAGTCAGAAAGAGAAGTTGCTTTAAAATATAAAAAACTCCAAGAAGAAAAGTCTGGTTTAGAATCTCAAATTAGTACTGTAAAATTCTTTGATTTGCGCAGAAATTTGGAAATGGCGCATGAAAATATTCTTCAATCTAATAAAAAATTAAAAGAAGAACAATCTAATAAAAAAGACTTAGATGAAAAAATTCAACTTATCAATGAAAAATATAAAGAGTTGGATGCAAAATTAAAAGAGCAGGGCGAGGATGAGCGTAACAAATTAAAAGATGCTCAAAGTGATTTGACTGCTAGAATTCAAACCAAAAAGAATGCTATTGATTATTCTCAAACTCAGATTCAAAAGGGCTTGCAGTCTATTGAAAACGCGAAAAACGGTATTGAATCTTACAAAAAGAAAATTGAAGATGAAAGATTAAATATTAAGCTTTCGCATGACAAAATCGGAATTATTGAAACTCAATTGAAAGAAAAGAAAGAAGAACTTTCTAAAAAATTGGCGGATATTTCCGGTTTAAGTTCTACAGCTGATAAGTATATTCAAGAACGTAATGATGTTTCAAGAAAACTGGATTCTTTGAAAGATAAAGATAATGAGCTTTTGAAAACGTCGTTGCCTAAAGAAAATGAATTAAAGAACTTAAAAAAAGAAATAGAAGAAGCTAAAACTTTTATTGAAAATGCTGAAAAAGCTAAAGCTAATTTTGGAGATGATAAATCTCTAAAAGAAATGCAAGTTGCTGATTTGAAAAAAGAAATGGATGAATTAAAAGAAATTCAGACCAATACAATGAAAGCTTTAGATGATACTAAGACAGCTATGGAAGATTACGATTATGATGTTAAGGCCGCATATCGTAAATTTACTGAAATGGAGGCGCAAAGACGAGCAATGTCAGCTTCTGGTTCAAACCTGCCAATCAATGCTGTTATGCGTGCAAATTTAGAAGGTGTTCACGCTCCTCTTATGCAGTTAGGTACAGTTGATGAAGAATATTCTTTAGCTTTGGATGTTGCATTTGGCGGAAGATTATCTCATATTGTTGTAGATGATCCTCATGCAGCTTATGTTGCTATGGAACTTTTGAATTCATCAAAATCAGGTAGAGCAACATTTATTCCGTTAAGCAAAATTAAAAAAGCTCCAACTAAGTTACAATTGCCTAAAAATAGAGGTGTTATTGACTTTGCAATAAATCTTGTTGATTTCGATGATTTATATTTGGATGCGTTTTTCTACGCAGTAGGCGATACCTTAATTGTAGAAGATGCGGAATCTGCTGAACCTTTAATGGGTAAATATCGTATGGTTACTCTGGATGGTAAATTGTATGAAAAATCTTCTGCAATCACCGGTGGTTATGTGAAAAAATCAATGTTTGGTTTTGGACAAAGTGACGATAAAGAATTAGAACGTGCTAAGGCTAAGTTAGATGAGCTTCAGAAAAAATATGATGACGCGGCAGCTAAAAGAAAAGAACTTGAAGCTAAGCTTGATAAAATAAGAGTTTCATATTCGTCTTCATCAACTGAATATTCTAAAGCTAAAATCGAGCTTTCTAATATGAATTCTCAGTTCGAAAACAGTCAGGCTTTACTTGAAACTAAGCGCACTTTTGTTCAAGAAAATGAACCTAATATTGAAAAGCTTAATTCAGAACTTGATAAAATTGAGATTAAACGTGTTGAGTTGTCTGAAGAGATTCAACAGGCTCAAGATAAACTGGCAGAATTGGATTCTCTTTTGAACGATAAAGATTTGAAAGATTTAAAAGAAAAAACTCAAGGTATTGAAGATGAAATTCGTCGTTTAAACAATAATTTGATGAATGTTAATAATGAAATTCAAGGATTTGAAAATACTATTAAGTTTAATGAACAGTTGATAACATCTAAACAAGATGATATTAAAAATACAACTAAAAATAACGAATCTTTAGAGCAAGATAAAGAAACTTATAAAACTGAAATCGTTCAATTAGAAGAACAATTAAATGTTCTATCTGATAAAATTGCTGTAATCGATGAGAAAATCGGAGAACTTGTGAAACAGAAAGAAGAAATTCATAAGAGTCTTGTTGATTTGCAAACAAATAGTGCAGTTAAGGCTTCTGAGATTGAACGTATAAATGAGCAGATAGAATCGTTTAAGGCTCGCAGACGCGAACTTGAACCTCAACTAAAAGAAGCTGCTGATATTCTTGAAAATGCTGGTGTAGAAGTTGATAAGCTTGAACCTGTTCAAATCTCAATTGATGAATTGAATGCCAAAATTCAACGTCTAGATAAGAGAATGCAAGAATTAGGTGATGTTAATATGCGTGCTATTGTTTCGTATGAAGAAAAAGCTGCGCGTAAAGAAGAATTAGATACTCAAATTAGAACTTTATCTACAGAACGACAATCAATTTTAGATAAAATGAATGGTTTTGAACAACAGAAAAAAGAAGCGTTTATGACAACATTCACTGCGATAAATGAGAATTTTAAAGATATTTACCATCAACTTTCTGAAGGTGAAGGCAGATTGATTCTTGAAAACGAAAAAGATCCTCTATCTGCCGGCATGACTATTGAAGCTAAGCCTAGAGATAAAACTACTAATAATAAGCTCGGTGCGTTATCCGGCGGTGAAAAAGCTTTAACAGCTTTAGCGTTAGTATTCTCTATTCAAAGACATCTTCCTGCACCTTTCTATGCGTTAGATGAGGTTGATGCAAGTTTGGATACAATGAATGTTGAGAGAATTGCTGATATGGTTAAAAAGCAATCATCAGATACTCAATTTATTGTAGTAAGTCACAGACGTCCGATGATTGAGGCAGCAAACAGAACAATTGGTGTCACACAAAAAGAAAAAGGTAAAACTAAAGTTACAGGTGTTAAATTAAGAGATGACAATGATGAACAATAATCTTATAAATACCGAAGATCTTGAATCTTCAATATATAAGCACGGTGAATTTGATGCCAATGATGGTATCGGAATCCTTGTGGATATGGCAAAACAAGGCAAAATTGATCCTTGGCATATTGATATTCTTGATGTTACTGAAAAGTATCTTCAACGTATGATTGAATTGAAGTCATTAAATTTACGTGTAGCCAGCAGAACTCTTTTGTTCGCATCAATTCTTTGCCGTTTGCAGTCTAATGTTCTTGCAGGATTATCTTTAGAAGACTTTAAAGACGAGCCACAAGACGATGTTATTTATGATGATGACGGCTTTATTGTTGAATATCCGGAAGATGGGGAATTTATTCCTACAAGTAACGTTGTAAGTTTTGATGAAGCTCTTCAACGTAGAACAAGTATTCGTTTGAATCGTAATCGTGTTGTTACATTGAAAGATTTGATTAAACAGTTAGAGTTTTATGAAAAATTGGAAAAACGTGCATCTATGAAAAGTGCTCATGAAAGAGCCAAAAGGCATGTTCGCAATTATTCACGATTAACTCCGGAAGAAATTGTTTCAATGGCTCATGAAGAGTATATTGAAGAATCTGTATTGAAATTGAAAGATAATTTAGAACAGATTTTCAATCGTGTTGATAAAATTGAATTGAATGAATTAACTATTCTTGGTATGGATAAAATCAGTGCTTATATTGCGTTGTTATTTTTAAGTCGTGATACTGATTATGAATTGGAACAAGAAGAATTTTATTCAGATTTGTATGTAGTTAAAGGCGGTAATAAAGATGCAGCAGTTGAAGTCTAGAATTGAAGCAGTACTTTTTGTTACGGCAAGAGCCTTATCTTTAGAGGAAATTGCCACATACTTGGATTCTGAGCCTGAACAAATTGAAGAGGCTATCTTAGAACTTATATTAGATTATGCTTCTCGTGATGGAGCTCTTGAAATCGATGATGAAAATGGATATATTCTTCAAGTTAAAGAAGATTATAGCGATATTGTTGAAAAGATTTGTCCTATTGATCTTTCCCCTGCGGTTTTAAGAACTTTACTTGTTATAGCTTTAAAAGAACCTATTCGTCAAACTGAATTGGTAAAACTTCGTTCAGCTGCGTATGAACATGTTGCAGAACTTGTTGAAAAAGGTCTGGTTGCTAAGCATAAAGATAAAAATGGTAGAAGTATCAATGTTAAAACTACAGCTAAGTTTGCCGAGTATTTTAAATTAAAGGGTGATACAAGAGCTTTGGCTCAACAGTTGGAAAAAGATTTGGCTGAAAAAACTAATGCGTAAATTTCTTTTAGCTTTACTTTTTATACTTCTTGTTATACTTATGCTGTACAAATCTCCGTTCAGTGCTGCATATAATTATAATAAGGCTAAAAGTCTATATATTAGCGGTCAATATGAACAGTCAATTCCTTTGTTTGAAAAAGCTTTATTTGCTACACCAAAAGATATTTTAATCAGATTTTATTATATTAGAGCGTTATCTAAGGTTAAACCGACGTATTCAGTACAGAAAAAGTTATTTGAAATGAGTAATTCGACTATAGATGACGAGGTTAAAAAATATGCAAAATATCAGATTAATTATCTTAGGCATAGTTTGTTAAGCGGTGTTGAAGATAATTACATATTTCAGGCTGTTCAGGGTAGTGATATTGTTCGATGGAATATAAATTCTTTTCCGCTCAAAGTGTATATTGAAGAAGCTTCTGATATTCCTGAATATTATATTCAAAATATTCAGGAAGCTTTAGGGCTTTGGACTGAAAAAACAAATTTTGTTGAGTTTGAAATGGTAAATACTGCTGAAAATGCAGATATTTTAATCAAGTTTAAGACTATTCCTGATGACATATGTTCAGGAAATGTTTGCAAATATACTGTAGCTTATACCGAACCAATCATTTCTGCTGATCGTATTTTGAGAAGAATGGAATTAACATTTTATAAAACAAATCCGCAAAATGTGAAATTTACAGAACGCGAAATATACAATACTGCGTTACATGAAATCGGTCATACTCTTGGTATAATGGGGCATAGTGATAATTTTGATGATGTTATGTATGCCGAGAATGAAGGTGGAATATATTCTTCATTTAGATCATCTTATCAAGGTTTATCACGTCGAGATATAAGAACTCTTGTTTTGTTATATCGACTGGAGCCTTCTGTTTCGAATGTTAAAAATTTGAAAAGTGAAACTTTTTATTATTCACCTTTGATTCTTGGAAATCAGGGTGATGTATTGATGAAAAAGCTTGAAGAATTGCAAAAATACATAAAGAATTATCCTGAAATGGCATCAGGGTACATAAATATAGCATCTGTGTATGTTGATATGGGTGATTTTGACAATGCTCTACAGCATCTTAATTTCGCAGAAAAATATGTTGTTAATTCTGATGAAAGGTTTTTGATTGAATATAATAGAGCAGTTATTTATTATAATATGCAAGATTTAGATAAGTCTTTAATTTATGCTAACAAAGCAAAAGCAATCAAGAATGATCAAAATGTTCAAGACTTGATTTCTGATATTCAAAAGTTCAAGTAATTTTACTACAGAATTACCTGACAGCTTCCTAATATTGCAAAATAATTAAGAATTTTAGTTGTTGATTTTTTTAGTAATGACAATAGCATTAGATAAAGCAATACCTCCAGGTTGATGCGGTTGATTAACGATTTGTCCTTTGACGTACATTACTGTTGAACCTCCACCATCAAGATTTATGGCATTTGTACAACCTAATGATTTCATTAGATTTGCCAGTTCAACAAGTGTCAAACCGATAGAACTGCCCTCTCTTCCGTCAACGGCAACTAAAATCAGGTCATTATTTTCGGTATAACCTATAGCTGTCCTAGGGTTTCTTCCCCCAATAGATTGAAGTTTTTGGGCAGTCATATCGATAAATATTTGATTATCCTTAACTAAGTAAGGTCCTCCGCTAATTATATGTTTAACGTTATCCCATTTAGGATTTGTGTTGATTTGAATATCTACGTATTCGGCGCCGAAAAGTTTTCCAAGTTGAGATTTTGGACCTACAAGTACATAACCGTTTTTTGGAATGGAAAGGGGATTGGCGGAAGCTGCTGTAATTTTATTTCCAACAATTTGTAGTTGGACACCATACTGAGGTGATGCAGGAGCATATTCCCCCCAATCCCTTGTATAAGCTAAAATATATGAGGATAGCATTCTTGGCTGATTTATGTTATCTATTTTAATTACTTGGTTATTGCCAATAATTTTTGCGTTCAGTTGAACTCTGCCTGTATCATATCCGTTATCAAATATTCCAAGAGCAACTCTATCATAGATTGGACCGGTATAAATCTTCTGGTTAATCATTAGTGTTCCTAACGGAACTCCTGTTTGTGGTTTAAAGAATCCACCATTGATTGCAGCTATAGCGTTAGTGTTTTGTGCTATAGTTCTAAGAGTTCTTTTGTTCTGTAGTGTAGAAGATGCAATTGCAGGTTTTACTTCATAGTCTTTAGCAATTTGTTGATTAATTTCTACTACATTAATTCTTACAGGTCGTCCATTGTAGTATTTAACCATTCTTATATGTTTGATTCCGTCAGCAACGTTGTTAACTGCTAAGCCTTTATATTTATTGTTAATCCTATTATTGAATTTTTCTTTTTTTATTTCAGGATTCATTTCTTCTTGAATGTATTTGCTCATTTCTTTTAATGTAGGAGTTGTAACAGCATTATTAGCCAATAAATCATTTGCGAAAATTGGAGGCAAAAATAATGTGTGTGTCAGAACTAAACAAATAAAAAGCGAAATTGTTAGGACGTATTCGCAAGTCCTGAACGGAATATATAATTCTTTTTTGGTAAATAGTGTATCCATAGCAAATCACCAAAAGGTTAAAGTAACTCGGATACCTTTTTGTTTTTAGAGTGGTGTGGGGAATAACACTCATCAGAAGCCTATGTGGGCAAATAGGGTGTTCCTACTATTATTGTAACATATTTTAATAAAGACTTCAATCCTTTTGGTAATAAGGCTTTTACAAAACTAAATAGTGGCAAATGTACACTATTTTTATAATATAATGCCCCGTCCGACCATGGACTAATCAACATCAACAGGGGCTCGCAATATTTTTTCTATAGCTTCTCTTGCAGTGAAAACAAGTGCTTCCGGAACATTATCAATAGTTGTTAGTTGACGTAAGACATCTACAACACGTTTAAATGCCCTTACAATATCACCTTCACCTATTTCTATTTGTTGAGAAACGGTTTCCCACTCCGCGCCTTCTACCCATAACTCAATTAATGAGCTAAAGTATGGATTTATATTTAATGGAGCTTCTATATCGTGTGCCGATTGAATTCTAAATAATTTCTTTTTTATGTTTCTGATCTGATTAAGAGTCTTTCTTATCGGTTCAGAGAATGGTATGTATGGAATCTCAATTCTTAATTCTTCAGTTGTAATTGCACAGATAACTCCGGCAAGTTGTGAAGGTGTAAGATTTTCTAAAACACCCGCAAAGATTATTTCAGCAAGGAATAATTCGTTTTCGGATCTGATTTGAGATGTTGTTTTACCTTTTTCTGTAGGATAATCGTTTTGTAAATATCCGTATTCTTTTAGTACTGCTCTGTGTGCTAAGAATTTATTCCAATAAATATCTTTTTGTTTTTCAATTTCTTTTTCGAGTTTTCTTTTTTTACTTTCAAGACGTTTTATAATCTCTATATTTTTTGCGTGACGTTTGTAATGTTTGCAATTATCACACGCAAAACTTTGTAATTTTTGAAGTTCTTCTTTGTTTCTATTACCAAATTCAATTACTTCTGGTGAAAGTGGTCTGTGTTTTGCTTTTTCCTGACGAAGAATTTTTTTATAAGTTTGCCTGTTTTGAACATATAAAAATCTTATTCTATCGTATTCTAAAATTGTTTCATCGGAGAGTCTGCTAGGGCAAATAAAGCTTCTTTCTTTTAGCTCCGTATTAAACTGTTCTAATTGTTCAAGTATTGGTTTTAAACGAAAATCAGATGAATAATAACCAAAACTTTTCAATATTAGTTCTTTAGATTCTTCAAGGCTAAATCTTTGTAATAAGTTTAAAACCATTGAATAGCTAGGAGAGAAACGACTTTCCAGCGGATTCGAGCTACTCAAAACAAGTTCAGCAACTTCATCCGGTGTCTGGAATGAAGTCCCAACAATGGTTACAAACCCAACTTCATCCATTCCGCGACGTCCTGCACGTCCTGACATTTGTAGAAATTCGTTGGCTGTAAGCATTCTATGCCCAGAATCAGTTCTTTTGCTTGTTGAACTTATAACAGTGGAGCGTGCCGGCATATTTATACCAGCTGCAAGTGTTTCAGTGGCAAAAACAACTTTTATTAGGCCTTGTTGGAATAATTTTTCTACTAAATTTTTCCATGCAGGTAATAAACCTGCGTGGTGTGAAGCCACTCCTTGAATTAAGTATTCAATATGTTTGTTTCCATATAGATGTGGATTATCTGCGATAAATTCTTCAATAAATGCTTTAATTTTTTCTTGTTCTGCTTTAGTATTAAGTCCGATTCCAGAGCATTTTTCCATTTGTTCATCACATTTTTTTCTGGAAAAAGTAAAGTATATAGCAGGAAGCATGTCATTATCTGCTAAATTTTGGACTATTTGTTTAACATAAGATTTTTTGCGTTTATCTTTTCCTTTTGCCCATTGTGGTTTTTCCGGGCGAATTTTATTATTCAACTTTCCACTAGGTGTTAGTAATGGAAGAAGTTTGAAAGGTTGAGAACTATCAAAATAGTAAAATCTTAAGGGAACAGGTCTGAAATCAGTATTTATTAGTTTAGTTTTTGAGTGTACGGTATTTATCCAGTTTGTGAGTTCATCTCCATTAGCAACAGTTGCAGATAGTGCGATAATTTGAATATTTGTAGGGCAGTAAATGATACTTTCTTCCCAAACAGTACCACGCTGTTCATCGTTCATATAGTGAACTTCATCAAGTACAATGTATTTAACTTCTTTCAAGTTGTCAGCGACTGCACCAAAGTTTGTTCCATATAGCATATTTCTGAAAACTTCAGTCGTCATAATGACAATTTGTGCATTACGATTTATGGAGGTGTCACCTGTTAAAAGTCCTACTTTATCCTGTCCATATTTCTCTCCAAAATCGTTGAATTTTTGATTTGATAAAGCTTTTAATGGAGTTGTGTAGAAAATCCTGCAACCTTGCTCCAGGGCTCTATGAATTGCGTGTTGTGCTATAACAGTTTTACCTGCACCGGTAGGTGCACATACTACAACACTTTCTCCGTTATCGATTGTTTCACATGCTTCTTTTTGAAAATCGTCCAGTTCAAATGGAAATTCGTACATCTTTTTTATCCTTTAAAACTATTCTATTTATATTATAACATATTTTGTTTATAATTTCTGTATATATTTGAATTTACTAGCAAAATTTTTTATTTTTATATTTTAGAATGTTTGAAAATCAAAAGGAGAAATCAATGGAAATAAGATCAATTCAGTGTCAATGTCCGCAGAAAAATTCAAATCCGACATTTGGTTCTGTTAAATATGAATCAGCTAAAAAGACTCTTAATGCAGTTTTAAATTTAGAACAAGTTAAAGAATTTAAGAAAATTGTAGATGCTCATGAGGCAAAAAATAAAATTGGGCAAGTTATTTTATTTGGAGAAGGTAAAAAGCTGTCAGCTAATGTTTTTCCACAAATAACTTCTTCTGATGGCAAATCTGTTTCCGGAGCTTTATCACAGCATTCTCAACGTTTTTTTGAATCTACTTTATCTTTTGTTAAAAGAATGTGTAAGGTTGCAGATAAAAGAACAAAAGAATTTATGGAAAAAGTTGAAAAATCAAAGTTATTGAACGAAGAAATTTAAGCTAAAAAAGCTCCCATTCGGGAGCTTTTTTAATGTTATATTTTGTCGAATCCTGTGTATTTTCTAAGTACTTCAGGGATAATAATTGTTCCGTCTGCTTGTTGGAAGTTTTCGACAATAGCTGCGAATGTTCTTCCGACTGCAAGTCCTGATCCGTTAATAGTATGAATAAATCTTGTTTTTCCTGTAGATTTTTCTTTATAACGAATATTTGCACGTCTTGCTTGGTAATCACCAAAGTTAGAACAGCTTGAAATTTCTTTATATGTTCCATAAGAAGGCATCCAAACTTCCAAATCCCAGCATTTGTTAGCTGAAAATCCGATATCCGCAGTACATAATGCTACTTTTCTATAAGGAAGTCCTAATAATTGAAGCATTCTTTCTCCATCTGCTGTGAGTTTTGCATGTTCTTCTGCAGAAGTTTCAGGGGTTGTGTATTTAACCATTTCAACTTTATTAAATTGGTGAACTCTGATTAAACCTCTAGTGTCTTTACCTGCAGAACCTGCTTCGCGTCTGAAGCAAGGTGTATACGCTGTCATATACTTAGGAAGTTCGTCTTCTGATAAAATTTCACCTGAATAAATATTTGTAACAGGAACTTCTGCTGTAGGAATCAAAAATAAATCTTCATCAACGCATTTGTACATATCTTCTTTGAATTTAGGAAGTTGACCAGTACCGGTCATTGTTGCCGCGTTAGCCATAAATGGCGGAAGAATTTCTTCATAGCCTTCGTTTTCTGTATGTTGGTCAAGGAAGAAGTTGATAATTGCTCTTTCTAGTCTTGCACCTTTACCTCTGTATAGTGTAAATCTTGATTGTGAAATTTTAACACCGCGTTCAAAATCTACAAGATTTTTTTCTTCGCATAAATCCCAGTGGGCTTTTGCTTCGAAATCAAATTTTGTTGGTTCACCCCAGGTTGAAACCACAACATTATCATCTTCGGAAGTTCCGATTGGTGTAGTTTCATCAGGAGTATTTGGTGTATGAAGAAGAACATCACGTTGTTTTGCATCTAATTCGTTTTGTTTTTCTTCTAATTCTTTTATGTCATCACCTAATTTGCGAACTTCTTCTTGAATGGCATCAGTATTTTCGCCATTTTTTTTCATCATACCGATTTTTTGTGATTCGGACTTTCTTTTTGCGCGAAGTTCATCCGCTTGTGTTTGAATTTTTCTTCTCTCTTCGTCAATTTTTATAACTTCATCAATTGACAAATCAGGATTTCTTCTTTTTAGAAGTTCGTTAATTTTTTCCGGATTTTCTCTAATCAATTTAATATCAAGCATTTTAGCCTCTTTTCTTTTTCTAATCCCTGAAGTTATTCTAATTTAAATATATTTTTTTATCAAGTTTTAGTCTAAACTTATTACTAATTTGTGGAATAAAAATTTGCAATAATTTAAAAATAATGTATAATGTCATTATAAACGGGAGATGTGATGTTTAAAAAGTTAGCACAACAGTTAAAAGCTCAGAATTCAGGGACTAATTGTTTTCCAATGAGTTCTCCTGTTCAGCCGTTAGAAGTTCAGGCTAAAAAAGCTTTTTTGAAAAATTTATCTAAGCAAGCTTTAGATTTATATGAACGTAAATCTGATGTAAATAATTTTACGAAGTTAGTTGTTTCTGATTCTGAAAATGATTCTCATAAAGCAATAATGGATGAATTATTTGGTAAAGAAGGTTTTGTTGATCCGTTTGATGAAACCAATTTATTTAACCTTTCCGAAAATAAAAGATTTTTAGAAGATTTAGGTTTATAATAGTGTTCAAAGGGTTTACAGAAAAAGCAATCAAAGTAGTTATGCTTGCTCAAGAAGAAGCTCGAAGATTAGGTCACAATTTTGTTGGAACAGAACAGTTTCTGTTAGGTTTGATCAGTGAAAATTCAGGCGTTGCTGCTAAAACCCTTAAATCTATGGGGGTAAATCTTGAAGATGTCAGAGCCGAAGTTGAAAAAATTTATCGGCAGAGGTTCAGGGATTGTTGCTGTTGAAATTCCATTTACTCCACGCGCCAAAAGAATTTTGGAACTTGCTTTTGATATAGCAAAACAATTAGGTCATGACCATATCGATACTGAACATATCCTTATGGCAATCTATATGGAGCATGAGGGCGTTGCTATGAGAGTTTTAGAAAATTTGAATGCTGATTTATATCATTTGCTCAGGATTTTATATGGTGAAGATATCTTGAATTGAATTCCTGCTTCAAAATTGCCTTCATCTGAAATTGAAATTCCGGATTGGCTTAAAAAAGATTCCACGAAAAATTTAAAACAAGATAATGAAACTAATTTCCTTATC
>JAAVBM010000008.1 GCA_014803505.1 bacterium
AGGACAAGAAGAAAGAGGAAAACAAGTGGTAAATTCTATAGACATACTAACTTCTCAAGAGCTGTATAGAAACTTATTTGAACCACATTGCACGAGCCGTGCGTCCCTACAAGGTTATTGGCACCGGTTCATCTACGCTCCATATTGAAACACCCCGCCACATTTTGCCGTGGGTCAATAAATTTGTCTACCGAAAAGAGGTAACCGCTCAATATATCAGCGGGAAATGGCAACTAACCAATATATCAGTTAAAAATTTGCAAAACATTTTGTAGAATTGAATTAAAGTATTAATTTTGCGGTTGATTCGCATCGGTAGGTGAATTTTGCCCGGAAATTTGTTGCCGATTCGGATAATATTACGTCAAACAATACGTTTAACATCACGGTTCTACGCTATTTAAGCCACAATCTAAATAGCCGACCACCAACCTAAGCAAATAATCAAACACAATAACTGTAACACTATGAAGTTGAAATTTTCCAAATTTGCACTTCTCGCGTTGCTCTTAACCGCAGGCGTAAACGCCTACGCTGAAGACTACACCGTGAAGCTCGCAAACAGTGAAACGGCGACTTGGGAAGCCCTTGTCAACGCCATCAACAACCCTTCAACAGCAAATGTTGACAAATCTGCCCTGGAGGCCGCACAGGCAGCCTACGACAATGCTGTCAAGGCTCAACAGGAAGCGCCTGCAAAATCTGAGGCTGCGGAGAAGGCCTACAACGACTCTCTGGCCGCATACAATAAAGAAAATGCAGCTCTTAAAGTCCTCACCGACAAGAGAGACAACATGCCCAACTCTGAGAAAGAGCAAACCAGCCTAGTTCCACCCTTGGCAAAGGCACTCACATCGGCTGAAGCATTCAAGACAGTATTTGACAGATACTTTGAAAGTGCAGGTACAGATGTAGCAACTACACCTACAATAAACTACTATACAGAAGATTCTGGTTCCGGTATGTTTAAAAAGGCAAATCTGTATATCTCTTTCGCAAACCCTACTGTGACTGAGAAAGAACCATGGAAAAAAAATGTTTCTGTTGAAGACTTTGCACTTGGAGCTTGGGGTACAGGAGATAGCGGCAAATCATATAACTTCGTCTATCTAGTGGTTGATTCAGCCTATAATAAGGCCGGTGATACCAAATTCACAATTGCAACAAACTATACGTTCTCTATGACGTTCATGGACGATGTCGTAGCGAAACTTGAATCTCTCTATTCCAATCCTAACTATACAACAACTGCTCCGACTTCTGCATACACAGAGCTCGTGAACCAAATCACTGCACAGGCATCAGTTGTTGACCAGAAGAAGGCTGCTATGGATGCTGCCGAGCAGGCGTACAGAAGCGCTCAGACTGCTGTAAGCAATGCAGCGACTAATGTAGCTAATGCGAAGCTGACTCTTGACGATGAGCAGGCAAAGTATGACGCAGCGGTAAAGGCAGCAACTGCAGATGCTCTTGCTCCCTATAAGGAAATTACCCTTTTGGGTAACGTGACAGCCAACGCTACTATCAATAGCTATGATGGCAAGATTAATGGTAACGGCTATGCTATCAGCCTTGGTGAAAACGTTGACGAAGTCTTCGCAAACTTCACCGGCTCACTCGTATATGTTGCGTTCAACGGTACTATCTCCAATGCACTTAATGGCAAAAGCTACAATAATGTAGCTACTTGCAATGGTGCAGGTGGTGTATTCCGCGTGGATAATGACACCCGCTACACTGCTAACAGCAATGGCGAACTCGGTATGCTCATTCGTGAGAAATTCGGTTTTGATCTCCAAACCGGTAAAATCACAAACCTTACCGACGATACCAAAGTTTACAACATCACCGTTCAGGATGTAAAGTCTCCCGAGCAGGCATATGTCAACCTGAAAAATAATCAGTTCGTCAAAGCAACCGGTCCTATGACGATCAAGGACAACACTTTCGTACAGTCTCAGACTTCAGAAGAAGCGATTCTTGATCTCACGAACGTCTACTACAACAATAGCTGTAAGAACGCTGTGATTGTGGATCGTGTTGACTTCTATTGCCCGGCTGACATCACAGTTGATAATCTGTCCTACGACCGTACGTTTACCGCAGGTAGAAACGCAGTTTGTCTGCCCTTTGAACTTAAGCCCGCTGACGCTCCTGCCGGTAGCCTCGCATATCTCAGCACTTTTGATACCGAGGAAGGCGACACTTTCTGGTTTACAAAGAAAGCCGGTTCTATCGCAGCTAATACCCCGATCCTCTTGTTTGCGAATTCTGCTTTCAAACTTAAAGATGGCAAACTGAGCAATGTGGTTCTTAAAACTACTCCCAGCGATCAGAAAGTAAAAGATGAAGGCGCTCTTGACAATCCCAGCGCAAGCTACGGTACATTCAAAGTAGCCGGTCCTGATGAATTTGGCGGTGGTTCTAACGCTAACCGTGTATTTGCTTGTACAACAGGAGGTGACTTTGTTCTCGCAGCAAATACCGCCAACTTCCCTGCCATGCGTATGGTGCTGATGAGTCAAAACAGATCCACCAACGCTCCTCAGCGTCGCGTCGGTCTTCGTGACGAATATGGCAACGTAATCAACGAAGACGAGCTCACAGGTATTAATACAGTCAATGTTCTCGAGTCTCTCAGTGTTGAGGGTGGTTTCGGAGAAATCATTATCAACTCTGAAGTAGAACTTGGCGAGGTTGAGATCTACACCGTAAACGGAGCAATGGTTGCCAAAGCAAACGTTATTGCCGGCACAACCAACGTAGATGTCAACAAGGGTATTTACCTTGTGATGGGCAAGAAAGTAGTGGTGAAATAATCCAGACTACATACTAAACAATAAGAGGATGCATGCATGTAAAGCATCCTCTTATTGTTTAGCAACCCACCAAGCTCTCAATGAAAATTCCAACTGGGGCTAAAACTTTACATTAGATATTTTGTTATCTAAGAAAAAAATCGTAACTTTGTGCCGAAATAGTGCAATGCACATTTTATCGGACATTTAGTCTCGATTGATATTGGAATAATAATCTAAACAATATAATTATGAAATTCGAATACGAAAAACCACAGCTCGAAGAACATGATCTTCTGATTGAAGGCTCGTTCCTCGATAACCAGACCGGCGTTACTGTTGATCCCTCTGGACCGGGTGAAGGTGGAGATGGAAACACCGATATCTGGGGTTAAATATCTGAACGAAAAACAAACGCCGACTAAGCAATTAGCCGGCGTTTGTTTATAACTTATATGACCGGACTGGCGGAATATATTGAGTCGCAGCGCGCGATAATCAAGCGGGAGGGGTTCGTATTACCTAAGACTTCCGGCAGCAGCATGCGTCCACTGATCTGGGGGGAGGATCATTGTGTGGTGGTGGGTCCTCTGGTCGGTGAACCGGCGGTAGGCGATATTCTTATGTTCCGCCTGGCTCTTGACGGAAGGAATATCGTTCATCGAGTTGTGGCCGTCGAGGGTGACGCTGCCCGGAGTGTCTACATTGCCCGAGGAGACAATTGTCTGGGGGTTGAGCGCGTGACGCGTGATCAGATCATCGGTCGCGTCGCGGAGGTGCACCGACTCTCCGGTTACCGCCCTTGGCACGCTATCCCCAAAAAGAAGTTCACCGTCACCGACCCCGCCTACCGTCGCTATGTCCACCTCTGGACCCTGCTCTGGCCCCTTCGCCGCCTCTGGTATCATCTCCGGCTGAGATTGCCGAAGCTTTGATACCCCGGACGTCCTGCCTACCCCATCAATCCCCAAAAACAAATGAAACAGTTTTTCGAAATAGCCCGTAACATAATCAGTATAACCGCTCCGGCGGAGCTATCAGTCTGGAACGAGCTCAGAACCCGTTTCGAAGTATTCGGGACGGTCGAGCAGCCGACAATTCTCGATGCAGTCGTAACCGCCGGGGAGATCGCGGATGATGACAATACGATCATCTACGCTCCGGAGTTCAGCGGAGTCGGCTTTATCACCGGCACCGCTTCGCGAACCCCGAAAGGAAATATCGTGATGCAGTTCCGACATATCGATGAGAAAGAGAGGATACGTCTGAGGATGGCGCTGTCTGACGATTTCTCAAGGGCGGAGATCCTGATCGATACTAACACCGGGAAGGAGGAGAATCCCTATTTCCTCACCCACGCTATTATGCTGGCGTTTCTGATGGCCACGACTGCCAACGGGACACTGCTCATTCATTCGTCGGCAGTAGGGTGTGACGGCAAAGGTTATCTGTTTCAGGGGAAGAGTGGCACAGGCAAGAGTACTCACGCGAGAATGTGGCTGCACAACATAGAGGGAGCGGAGCTGCTCAATGATGACAACCCCCTGATCCGTTTTACGGAGGATGGTGTGCCGACTGTCTATGGCTCCCCATGGAGCGGTAAGACACCTTGCTATCGCAAGGTGTCCGCGCCTATAGGCGCGTTCGTGCGGATTGTCCGTGGTCCGGACAACGTATTGAAGCGACTGGCTCCTCTCCCGGCCTATGTGTCGCTGACGACCTCGATCTTCCATCTCCCCTTCATGACCGAAGAGCAGCGCGACATGCGCCACCGAACGATAGAGCGACTCGTGCAGAGCGTCCCCTGCTGCGAGATGCACTGCCGCCCCGACGCCGAAGCAGCCGAAGTCTGCCACCGCGAACTAACAATAAAAACAATTTAAAATGAAAATAAAAAAAGGATTCACACTGCGCACGATGATGGGCCAGAACATAGTTCTGGCCGAAGGAAACAACGCAGACAACTTCGGAAAGATCATATCACTGAACGACTCGGCGGCCATGCTCTGGAACGCCCTTCTCGGCAAAACCTTCGAGCCGGCCGACGCCGCCGACCTCCTGGTCGCCACCTACGGCATCGACCCCGCCCAAGCCCTGACCGACGCTACCGACCTACTGAACCGAATGTCGGCCAAAGGCCTCCTCGACCCCTAACGCTTTGCGGGGGCAACGCCCCAAAAAAAATATGGCCCCTATGGTCCTATGGTCCAAACCCACCAAAGCAAATATGGCCCCTATGGTTCTATGGTCCAAACCCCCAAAAGCAAATATGGTCCCTATGGCCCTATGGTCCAAACCCACCAAAGCAAATATGGTCCCTATGGTCCTATGGTCCAAAACCCCAAAAGCAAATATGGTCCCTATGGTTCTATGGTCAAAAAAACAAATATGGCCTCGTTTTGCGGGGGCGCTACCCGATATGGAGGACGGCGTCACAGTAAGGGGCCACAGCCGTCCGGTGATGGGCTATAATCAGTATAGTTGCATCGGGGCGGTTAGCTGTCAGGCGCTTCATCAGCGTTTCGGCCGTATCGACGTCCAGCGCACTGTTGAACTCGTCAAGCACGAGGATTGACCCCGGACGCAGTAGTGCGCGGGCGATGGCTATGCGCTGGGCCTGACCCTCGCTGATTCCGGCTCCCGCTTCGTCACACGAAGTATCCAGGCCCTCGGGAAGCTCAAAGACAAAGTCGGCCGCCGCCGTGTGGAGCGCTTCCCTAAGCTGCTCGTCTGTGGCGTCGGGAGCCGCTAAGAGCAGATTTTCGCGAATTGTCCCGTGAAGCAGGGTGTTGCCCTGAGGGACATAGACGAAATTGGAAATGGTCTGCGGCGAGACCTTCAGACGCACGTCGTCGTCATAGATCTCGATGCTGCCCGAATCCGGCGTCAGCAGTCCGAGCAGAAGTTTGATGAGCGTAGTCTTTCCGGCTCCTGTGGCGCCGGCGATCAACGTCCGGCTTC
>JAAVBM010000009.1 GCA_014803505.1 bacterium
ACGGTCGAGCGGTTTATTAGTGATTTAAGATATGCCTTTCATGATTGGATTAGATCTGTAAAGGCACCTCGTTCTTATGAGAGCAAAAAGCTGAAGATTGATACGTATGCTCGATTCTTTACCTTCAATTACACAGATTTTCTTGAGACCAAATATGGTATCCCTCGCGAAAATATCAAATACATTCATGGGCACAAGTATGCGAAAAGAGGATCATTAGTTGTAGGTCACGCTGAAGACAGCTCTCAATTATATCAGCAATGGTATAGTAGAAAAAGATATTCAAAACCGCGGTATAACAAAAAAGGACGAAAATATTACGTTCGAGATGATGCGTGGAAGGCATATAACAGCGAGCTCCCTGAATATTCTGGAATTGCAGAAGCTGCCGAGTCATATTATGAGGAGTCTCGAAAACCCGTCGACGAAATTATCGCCCAAAACCAGTCGTATTTTAGTGACCTCTATGACGTAAGGTTTATCTACGTTTGGGGATTTTCATTTAATAAAGTTGACATTCCATATATGAAAAAGATAATAGCATCAAATGATTATCCGGAAGATATTAAATGGAATGTGAGTTACTTAACCGACGAAGAAAGGGAGAGGTTTGCTATTATTCTTTCAGATATGGGGGTTGATGTGGAGAGGCAGGTGACATTACGACATTTGACATATTGGCAATAATCATAGGGAAGAGTTCTCAGATATGTCGGAATCTATATCAATGTTTTAATCAGCATAGGACTTCAGAAGTCGAGAAGTGCCAAGAATACTGATAAACCGAGGATATCTAACTGAAATTTTTGCTGTATTATCGAATGTACATCGGTCGCAATTAAACAAGAAATTGCGACCGATGTTTCATTTAGTTCATTCTTATCCATCATCGTTAAACGAGGATGAAGCATTTACGGGTGGCTTATATTTTATCCACTTCCTCCTTGAAGCAGTCTGCAGGCTTGAATGCCGGAATGTTATGTTCTGGTATTATGATCGTGGTATTTTTGCTGATATTGCGTGCGGTTTTTGCAGCGCGTTTCTTAACGGTGAATGAGCCAAAACCACGGAGATATACGTTTTCTCCATGAGCGAGGCTGTCTTTGATTACCTCCATGAGTTTCTCCACTACGTTCAGAACGGCGGCTTTCTCGATGCCGGTTTGTTTCGCTATTTCAGTTACTATTTCTGCTTTTGTCATGACTTCTGCTAATTTGAGGATTTAGACTGCAAATTTAATCAATTTTGCTGAGATTTTGAGGCTCTTTCATCATAAGCAGTACAGATTCCAAGTATTGCTTCTTCCCGAATGGTACGGATATAGTCTATCATGATACGAGGATGAAGTATCTTACGCCCTCTTTTGAGGGTCAGATGAAGATGCGGTCCGGTGGAGCGTCCTGTAGAACCGGTCAGACCGACAGGCTCACCTGCAGTGACAATCTGGCCAGTCTTAACCAATGGTTTAGACAGATGGCAATAACTCACAGTGAAATCCCCATGACGGAGTGTGACAAACTTGCCGGAACGCTTGTCTGAACCAACTTTGATGACCTGACCGAACATCATCGCGTATGCTTCATCCCCTTGAGAGGCACGTAGATCAAGACCGTTGTGTCTTGACCTCTTTACCGTAAACGGATCAATGCGTTCGCCATAATCCGATGTTATTTCAATCTTTCGGAGTGGAAAGGATACGCTCATATAGCGGTCAGTCCACTCCTTCTTTTTATCCTCCAATCTGATGGTGTCTTCCCGGTGTCGGGTAGGCACCATTTCTTGTTTCTTCCCTGCCTTTGCAGAGTCAGCGACAGCATCAACTACGTATAAAGCTCTATGCGGAGAAACCGTATTGAATTGAGCAGTTGCCGTAAACGCAGATGCGCCTAAAGCGAGTATTAAAACCGATTTAATTTTCATGTGGCAAAGTTAATAATATCATACTCAATAAAACCGATTTACAGATGCTTTAACTTATCATATTCAATAATCATACTCAATGAAAATAAGTAGTTAAAATGATTTCAGAGTATGAAAATGAGTATGAAAATTGCGATTAAGCATAATTATATATAAAACAACTATTCAACAGTCTGACAAATGCAGTTCAATCGGATATGATGAGATACATTTGCGAAAAATTATACTTAAACGATAAGAAACAACAATGAAATCACAACAGTTTCACCCGAGCGAGATACCATACGGAACACTCGCTAAATTCGGCCTGACTCAGGATATGATCGAAGATCTGCCTCAGACCGTACTGGAAAACATACTCGATGGCCGTCGCTCTCCGGTTCTTCCCATTCAGATGACCGATGATGACGGCAATGTTATCAAGGCACGCACCCGTTTTGCCCTTGTCCGTCTTGACGGCAACGAGGTCGAAGTAATGTTCTATCCACAGCTCGCAAAGTGCAATCTTGACCGATTCACCCCTGAAGAGCAGAAAGCACTGCTTGCGAACCAGGCCATAATAGCCACCGCAACCATGCCTGATGGCAAGACAATACCGGCGTTCCACCAGCTCGATCCCGGCACAAACCAGATACTCTATGTCCCTACTCCCGTCATAGGGCGTAACCTTGAGATAGTAGCCAAGACTATGAACCTGACGGCTGCGGAAGTGACCTGCCTTCAGAAAGGAAAACCGCTCTCAACCATCGAGGATGACGATATGCACACCGTCGGTATCAATCTCAACGAGAAGACAGGTGTCAGCATCGTGAGTGGGGATGTAAAACAGTGGAAGGACGCTCAGCGTGACTTCATCGGAAAATACAGTTTCGGTCTCAACGGATGCTGGGTCACCGATGACGATGGCAATCTTGACTATATCCCCGAGGATTCATACACAGAAGAAATCTGGGAGGAACTCCGCAGAAAGAACGGACAAATGGCTCTCAAACATTAAAATATCAACAGCAATGAGATACGAACTCGAAAATATCCTCGTGCAGAAAGTGCAGGAAGGAACATACAAATGGACGGACTATATCCGCCACCACTCACGCGAACTCAACGATGAATACGAGCGATACTGTAAGTTTCATGGTATCAATCCCGATGAAGAAGAATCGGCAGAGCGATTCATCGACATGCGTGAGCAACAGTTCGAGGAGGCACTCAAACACGGGGAGGCATAGCCTATGGCGATAAGAAAAGACACAAATCCCCGTCCTCTTGCGCTCCCTCCGGAGCTCCAAGACATATTGCATAGAAACGGTATGCAGGCTCAGGTCGTTGGAAGCAGCAACGGCTTCGCCCTGATGGTACAGGGTCACGATTCGCCGGTATTACAGTACCCAATCACGGAAAAGCAGCTCAAAACCCTTACCGACTGGGGAACGAATACAGCCAACCGCAAGGCTTACAACACATTTGCCAGCATTGTTGCCGCAGACTTTGACATGCCAAAGGATTTCGTACACGCACGCAATGCCAACGGTCGAGTTGCAATGGGACTTCACGGCTACCGCATAGGCGTAGGAGAATATGGCAGAACCGTACCGCCACAAAGAATTATGCCACATCATCACGGTCACATTCCGCACGGCTATCCAATGCCCTATGGTCACGTTCACGGTCGCCATGGGATGTTGCCGTATATGCCTATGCCACATATGATGGGTTACGGCTTCCTCGGCTGGACAGCAAGACAACAGGAAGGATTCCATTTACGTAGAATCGGTGGCCAGCTCTACTATCCCGGCGCCCCGATGGTTCCCAACCGTCCTGACGGGCGTATGAAACCGGGCGAACTGCAGAGCGGAGGATACGGCTTCTACTATAAAGGTCACACTACAGCCCCCGTAGTCCAGTCACAGCAGGATGTTCTCGCTGATCTTCAGACCGTCATCAAACCGACCGAACAGCGGCAGCGTCCCGACACTCCAGCTATTCCATACAAGACATCTATCACTTCCGATGTGTATTTCTCCAACGAAAAATGGCAGGAAGTTCTGGCGTCTCATGGGTTGGTTGTAGATGCTGCTAACAAAACCCTTACAGTACAGTCCTCTTCAATAGAGGCTGATCTGCAATACAATCTCTCTGATGATGAAATATCCAAGCTGACATCCAACTCAATCAAGGAGGTGCCGATTTCGGCCAGACTTGATACTGTCAACAATGTGTTGAAGGATGATTTCTCAGACAAGGTGACTATGGATCAACTCAACACAGAGAAGCTGATTGACATCAAGCTGCATCCAGAGGTACAGGAAGATCTGAACCGTCAGCTCAATACACAGGAGCAATATTATCAGCAGTATGCAAATGAGCAGGAAATTCAGGTGACGCGCGAACCCGGACTCCGTGACAATCTTCCCAAAGGAGGTGTTGTCATGGACGGTAATGACCTCGCCTATATCGACAACAACAAGGGTTGGTTCCGTGAGGGAGCGCATGGGCGCGAAGTGACGGTAGATGACATCAGAGTTGAGCCTATTCCCGATACCGAAAAGGAAGGGAAAATGAAATACCGCATGACCGCGGTGATTGACGGAGAGGTTGTGAGCCATGAGATTTCCAAGAAACAGTACGACAAGTTCATGGCAATCGATGACCTGCACCGCATGAAACTCTTTTCCAAGATTTTCAATGAAGTGGATATGAAAGACCGCTATCCAGTGGGACTCGGCACGAAGATAGCGGCTGCGCTGACAGCCGGTCTTGTGGTGACACATGACATCATGCACGGGCCGCATCATGCACCTGCGGTCTTCATGGAAGGACATCACGGGCCATGTCACGGGCCGGCGGTCTATTTCAAACCCGGTGTTGATACTCCGGCCGATGTTGCTGCCAGACAGTTTGACGCAATGATAAATGACCCCAACCGTCCACACGGACCCGGTATGGGAATGTAAACGAGGTTCAAGGCAAAAGATATGGCAGAACTGACCTACGATGATTTCAAAAGCAGAGTAAGCATACAGGATGTGCTGACAGATGCCGGATACCGTCTCAATCGCAGGGACGGTATGCGCTATCCGTCGTATGTACGTATAGGTAGTGACGGTAACCGTGTCCGGGGCGATAAATTCATTGTCACGGCGAACGGTCTATGCTGTTTCCAGCCACCGGAACGTAAGAACTACAATGTCATCAGTTTCATCAAGGAACATCCTGACCTTTTTGCAGAATATCGACCGGGAATGTCAAAGGACAGACTTGTGAACCTCGTCTGTAACCGTCTGCTCAACAATCCCATGCCGGAGCGAAGAGAAACGACAGAGCGTTCCCGTCGAGATTCCGTAAACTTTAACATCGACAACTACGATGTCAAGGGATTTCGCAACGAGGATTGGGAATCCCAGAAGCAGTTCTACCCATATTTCAAAAACCGTGGGATTAACCTTGACACCCAACGTGCGTTCTCAGATCATTTCTTTCTTGCCGCAAAGAACAGGAATGACGGTAAACGTTACACGAATCTGTCTTTTCCTTTGACTCTTGCCTCATTCCCGGGTAAAGAGATTGTCGGTCTTGAAGAACGTAGCAGACCGAATGCAGAAGGCAAGACCGCCTACAAAGGTATGGCAGCCGGTAGCAATGCCGCTGAAGGTCTGTGGATAGCGCGACTTGAGGGACACCGCAGTGATATGGGATATACCAAACCGATATCAGCGGCCGAGGATGTCTATTGGTTCGAGAGTGCATTTGACGCGATGGCTTTCTATCAGATAGCAAAAGCAGATAGAAAGACCGGATACCATGATTTTGGAAATGCCGTCTATGTCTCGACGGGAGGAAGTCCGAGTAACCGCCAGTTCTCCACTATGATTAAAGCGACACCGAATGCCATTCATCACCTGTGCTTTGACCGAGACCGGGCCGGACAGATATTCGCAGTCAATTTCGCCATGCAGCACGCCGGGCGAGTATTCACATCATATCAGACACAGGATAAGAAAAGCCTTATTGTGAACGACATGACCGATGGACTTAAACGGCACGTATTCCCGTTGGAGTCATTCAATTTCAATGAAATATGTAATAAACTGGGAATTGACCGCCGGAATATCGGTTATGAGCCTTGCAGTGCAAGATATAAGGACTGGTACGATCAACTTCTTGACAAACCGATTTTGAATGAAGCATCATCGTCAGTCATAGCGCCGGAATCCAATGAACAGAATGAAAATCAATCAAGAGGATTTAGAAGATGAATACTACGCCGCAATATAGTTTCGGTACATTGGTACGCAAGCCAAACTTCCGACAATTCCTTGCCAACGACCTGCCTCTCACCATTCTGTGTCTGGCAGCACTTATCGTGGCCGGAATGGACGGAATATTTCTCGGCAATGTATTGTTCTGGTTCTCACTGGCAATAGCACTGTGTCTTGTATACCGCTATTTTTATCTCAGAAGCATGAGCTACACATTCACTGCAGAGCAGATAATCTATGAGCATGGCGTGTTCAAGCGAACACGGGATTATTGCGAACTGTACCGAGTGATAGATTTCCGGGAGGAAAGCTCTTTCCTTCAGCAGATTTTCGGTCTGAAGACCGTCACAATCTATTCAGGGGACCGCTCAACTCCACGACTTGATATTGTCGGCATTGGTAGCATAGACAATATCATTCCAGTGATACGGGAAAGAGTGACTGCAAACCGCAAAAGACATGGAATATATGAGATCACGAACCGCTAAAACATTCATATTATTGATGGCCATGCTCTTGTCATGGACTTCCGGCATGGCGCAGGTCGTCATGTCGAATCCTCTGGAATGGCTTGCAGTAGCCGAAGGTAACGAAGCAATTCACGGTCAGATAAAGTCAGAGATTGACGGTCAGACCAGAACCGCAGTATTGCAGAACACCATAGCCGCCGAGTTTACCAAAATCCATGAATGGGAAAAGAAATATACCACATATCTGCAGACCGCATCCGGTTTCGCATCATCACTGAAAGCATCCGCCACTCTCTATGAGGACGGAGTGAGAATAATTATCACACTCGGCAAACTCAGGAACGCCATAACTTCCAATCCACAAGGTATAGTTGCCACTATGTCGATGAACAACCTCTATATCGAAACTGCAACAGAACTGATTTCGGTATATACACTTCTTCGTGAGGCAGTGGCGACGGGTGGACGAGAGAATATGCTTACCGGTGCGGAACGCTCCGAGATGCTTTGGGCATTATCGGATAAACTCGGCAGTTTCTCCCGAAAACTGCACAGGCTCTATCTGAGCATAAAGTATTACACTATGACCGATGTCTGGAACTCCGTGACCGCAGGAATGCTTGACCCGGATATGGGCGATATATCAAAACAGGCTTACAGACGTTGGCGCAGGGCCGCTGGATATTCTCAACAAATTGACCCCCTAAGGATTATTTAAATTGACCCCCGTTGATAACCTGTGATTTTTTGACAGTCTTTGTGATGTTTGACAATGGAGAATCGGAGTCTCTGATGG
>JAAVBM010000010.1 GCA_014803505.1 bacterium
ACTTGGTTGTTCGCACTAAACGGGACTACAGTCAAAAGCTCAACGCTTTCGCCTTGCGCCCTCTGCTCACAATCCGCTTTATTGCGAGTAGAAGAGAAAGAAACATAAGCAAAGAGTGCAGTAGCCGGAGTGAGCCGGTGTCGGCTTGCGGTAGCCAAGACGAGCAGGGCGGAACTTAATATCTGCGACGTAAGAGCGAAGCTCAACAGGAGCGAAAGAGAAAAACGCTGACCAAATAATACGAGTTATCAGAAACTACGTTTCCGAACCTTCCTTGGATTCGCAAATGCAAATAATATAGTTTATGTACAAATTTTGTAACATGAATTTAAGCATACTATTGTAAAAACTCTTGTTTGTAATATTATAATTATATACAGTTCCGAACTACTGAAAGATGTTCATTTATTGAGCGAAATTAATTCAGCAAGCGGTGTGATAGATAATAAGGATACTGCCTATAACTGTGGGTAAGTCCGGAGGAATTAAAATGTCAATGACAGATCCTATAGCAGATATGCTAACAAGAATCAGAAATGCAAGTATGGTTGCTCATGAAACAGTTGATGTACCTGCTTCAAAATTAAAAGTTGAATTAGCTAAACTAATGAAAGAAGAAGGTTTCATTTCTGATTACGAAGTAAAAGAACAAGGTAAATTCAAAGTTATTACTATTACATTGAAATATGATGCTAATCATAAATCTGTAATTACTAAATTAGAAAGAGTTTCAAAACCTGGTTTAAGAAACTATTCTAAATCTAAGAATTTACAAAAAGTATTAGGTGGCTTAGGTGTTGCTATCGTTTCAACTTCAAAAGGCTTATTAACAGATAGAAAAGCTAGAAAAGAAAATGTTGGCGGCGAAGTTCTTTGCTACATTTACTAATACTTAACCGACAAGTGTTCGGTAAAGCACTGAATATAATTGGTAGAAAAATTCAGTGACAAGTACAAGATATACTACAAGGAGAAAATAAAAATGTCTAGAATTGGTAAAAGACCTATCGAAATTCCTCAAGGTGTTGAGGTAAAAATAGAAGGACAATTAGTTACGGCTAAAGGACCTATGGGTACTGAATCTGTTAACGTTCGTCCTGAAATCGCAGTGAAAATGGAAGATAACCAATTAGTTTTATCTAAAGTAGGTACTTCTCGTGAAACTGATGCACTTTACGGATTATCAAGAACATTAGTTGCAAATGCTGTAACAGGTGTTAAAGATGGATTCGTTAAAAAATTAGAAATCAATGGTGTAGGTTACAGAGCACAAATGCAAGGTAATACTTTGAATATGGCTTTGGGTTATTCTCACCCGGTTGATATTGTTCCTCCAGAAGGAATTACTATTACTGTTGAAGCAAACACAAAAATTACTGTAAAAGGTTCAAATAAACAAACAGTTGGTGATGTGGCTGCTTTAATAAGATCAAAACGTCCACCTGAAGTTTATAAAGGAAAAGGTGTTAAATACGAAGGTGAATACATCAGACGTAAAGCTGGTAAAGCTGGTAAAAAATAATAAAAAGGCAGCATAAGCCGGTATTAAATGTATAATAAAAGCCCATATAAACCCTTGAGCAGGTTTTATCAAGAAGGTTTGGGTGAAATGAAAGGATAATAAAATGATTAAACAACAAACAAGAAAACCAATTGTTCAAAAAAGACACAGATCAATCAGAGTTAAAATTTCTGGAACAGCTGAATTTCCTAGATTAGCTGTTTATAGAAGTACTAAACACATCTATGCTCAATTGATTGACGATGAAAATAAAGTAACATTAGCATCAGCATCATCAAATGACAAAGAGTTAAAAGAAAAATTAGCTCACGGTGGTAATATTGAAGCTGCTAAAGTTGTTGGTGAAGCTATTGCTCAAAAAGCTAAAAAAGCTGGTGTTGAATGTGTTGTATTCGACCGTGGCGGATTCTTATATCACGGAAGAATTGCAGCATTGGCAGATGCAGCTAGAGAAGCTGGTTTGATGTTCTAATTTTGAACAAGTTTTTTTAAACTGAAAGAGGTGAAATAACTTAGTTATTTCACCTCTTTTTTGTAAATAAATATTTACTAAAAAAAATATTGCTGCTTGCAAATAAAAGTTTTGCATATTATAATTAGCCTAGCCGAAAGTTATAGGCTTTGGTATGCCTATAATTTTTTTAGTCACTACTTTAAGAAAAAAGGAGAAGAAAATGCCAAAATTAAAAACACACAGATCAGCTGCTAAACGTTACAAAGTAACAGCAACTGGTAAAATTATGAAAAGACAAGCAGGTATAGGCCACTTGCTCCAACACAAGTCATCATCTAGAAAACGCAGAATTTTCAAGATGGTAGGCGTTTCTGAGTCACATGTAGCATTGGTATCTAAAGAGTTACCATACAAGAAGTATTCAAGATAGGAGCATAAAAAATGAGAATTAAACGTGGTAATGTCGGATGTAAAAGACATAAAAAAATATTAAAACTTGCTAAAGGCTTTATTGGTGCTAGAAGCAGAATCTTCAAAGTTGCTAATATTGCTGTTATGAAAGCTTTAAAATACGCTTACAGAGATAGACGTACTACAAAACGTAATATGAGAAGATTATGGATTGTAAGAATCAATGCTGCTGTTAGAGAACGTGGTATGAGCTATTCTAGATTTGTTAATGCTTGCAAAAAAGCTAACATTGTTGTGAATAGAAAAATGCTTGCTGACTTAGCAGTAAGAGATCCAGAAGCGTTTAATGTAATATTTGAAACTATTTCTAAATAATTTCTATATTATTAAAAAGCTATAAAAAAGACGACTTAGAAAAGTCGTCTTTTTTAGTATTAAATAAGATTTCTAATATTAGTAACCTTTGTATAATTTTTTAAAGTAATCTTCGTCTGTTGTCGCGAAATAAGCACAGGTATATCCGTTATATGTTCCGTCTGCAGAACATCCAGGATTAATTCTTTCTATACAGCAACAATTTTTTGGATCTTTTGTTTCACTGAGAAGGGTATCTGTTCCTGGAGCACCTAAAGGTAAAAGTTCACCATTATCTGTTAATTGGAAGATAAAAAGGTCATATCCAAGGATATTTGGGTTTTTACCCATTCCGTTTATATCAACTAATATCCAAATGTTATGATTAGGTCCAAATGTAGCATTTTCTCTATGGTTTTCTATAGCAACTAACATTCCATTATTAAGAACGAGTCCTCCATCATCCATTAGTGTTCCTGGGAATAATTTATTACTGCCTAGTAATTTATATATAGTATCACTACTTCTTTTTGGGCAAACACTTGTATTGCTGGAGGTACTCAAAGCACCACAATCTACAGTAAATCTGTTATATGGTTTAAACTTTTCAAAAAAAGTATTAGTCGCATAAGCATTTGCATTTACGGCAACATCATCAGCATCCATGTCAGCGATGGCTTTTGACATTAGGGAATAAGCAGAAGAAAACTGTGCTTTCGCTTGAGAAGCTCTTTGTCCTGCAATAAGTTGAGGGATTACAAGAACTGCAACAACTCCAATAACTGATAATGCAATTAAAATTTCACTAAGTGTGAAAGCTAAAAATTTCTTTATCATACTATAATGTATCCTCACGTTTTTTTTCTTATTATAACATATTTTTATTGGTACCTCAAGGTGTTTTTAATTTATTAGATTGATATAATCCAAAAATGTGATATTATGTAATATACAAGGAAAGATTGGAGCATTATTATGGATATAAAAGAACTCAGAAGAGAAAATGAACTTGTTGATTTATTCTGTTCAATGGCTGAAATTCCTTCTCCATCATTAGGTGAAGAGAAGGTTATTGATTGGATTTGTGATTATTGTAATCGTAATAATTTAAAATATGAGTTGGATGATTATAAAAATATATATATAACTATACCTGCTACTGATGATAATAAAGAACCGGTTTTATTATCTGCACATATGGATGTTATTGGAGATGATTCTCCGGTTGTTACATATCTTGACGGTGATTTAATCAAGGCTCAAGGCAGAACGCTTGGTGCTGATGATAAAGCTGGAGTTGCAAATGCTTTATTTTTTGCAAAAGATTTGGTTAAGAGAAATGATTTAAAACATGGTGGATTAGAAATTCATTTTACTAGAGATGAAGAAAATGGAATGACAGGTATCAAGCATACTGATTTTTCAAAAATAAATTCAAAGTATGTTTTAGTATTGGATAGTGATGCACTTGGACAGTGCTTAACTTCTGGTGCCAGTTATGTGATGATTGATTTGAGAGTTAAAGCATATAAGGGGGGACATTCCGGTAATGATATTGGGGATCCGTCAAGAGAAAATGCTGCAAAATTAATTGCGGATTTGGTTTCAGATTTGCCACAGGGTGTTTATTATTCTGAGAATGGTCAAGTTGTAACTTCTTGCAACATTGGAGGTATAATATCCGGAGATGTTAATGTTACTAATATTATCAATACTGAAGCAAGAGCTACTTATTCATTGAGAAGTTCAAATAAGGCAAAAGAAAATGATCTTATTAAAATGATGCAAGAAATTGTGGAAGGATTTAATGAAGATTATAAAGGTATTGCAGAAGCTGAGATTACGTTTACTGAGAAGATGCCTATGTTTGAAAAAAATGAAGATGAGTATTTGCCGATTTTATTTGAAACAGTGGCTAAGAAAATCGGGATTGAACCTGAAATTTCTTCATTCCATGCTGGTGCAGAAACTCATATTTATGCGAATAAACATAATGCTAAAGGTGAAAAATTCTCTCCATATTTATTAGGACTTGCAACTGTTTGTAATATGCATTCTGATAAAGAATATGTGGATTACAAAACAATGATTAAAGGGCAAGAGCTTTTGAAAGAATTATTTGAGGCGTATAATAAATAATGCAGTTTGTAAAGCTCAATCTTGCGCGTAATTGTTTAAAATACATAATAAAAGCATACGGGATAAAAGAAATATTTATCCCGTTTTATTCTTGTTCAATTCTTTGGGAAGCAGTCAAAGAAGAAGGTTGTTTTATAAAATTCTATCATATTGATAAAAATTTTATGCCTCTTACAATGTTTGATTCTAATGCGTTTATTCTCTATATAAATTATTTTGGACTATGTTCAGGTAATTGTAAAATTTTAGAAAAGCAGTATAAAAATTTGATTGTCGATAATACTCATAGCTTTTATTCAGAGCCGATGGGAATCGCGAGTTTTAATTCGTTGAGGAAATTTTTCAGGGTTCCGAATGGTGCATATTTATATACTAAAAATTTGATTGATGCAAGATTAGAAACGGATGATTTAAATATAAGTCCTATTTTATTTCATGAGGATATGGATGAGTTTGTTAAAAACGAGTTGTTATTAAATGAGCAAAAAGAGATTAAGGAATTGTCTTCGCAGGTAGATTTGTTAATTCATAAAATAGATTTTGAAAAGGATAAGCAAAATAGAGTAAAGCTATACAAAGAGTATTCAAAATATTTTTATAAAGATAATAAAATTGAATTAAAATTGAATGAGGGAGATATTCCATATTGTTATCCGTTTTGTCCAAAAGATTCTAATTCAATAGATATACATGATTTGATAATCTTACGTTTGTGGAATCCTATTCCTGAAAGTTTTGTTGAATATTCATTTTTAAATAATACAATGGCATTACCATTAAATGATGTTTCTTATGCAGAGAAGATAATTAGGATATTGGGTTAATTTATTCAGGTTCTTTTAATATTTTTTCGTATTTATCAAGTGTATTGATAATTTTTTGAGCCTGTTCTTCAGTTGTATCAGGAATTTCTTCTGTTGGAATATTAAATTTTTGAGCCATTTTAACGATATTCATGTCAGATTTAGCCTGAACTGCTATTTTTAAAATTTCCGGAATGTTTATTGCTGTAGGATTATCACTGGCAAGGTTTTTGTAATATGAATCTTCGTAATCCTGATTTAATCGAAGTTTCCAGTTAGTATTATTTTCTTCCCCTGATTTATTGTATGTTTTCTCTATCCCAAAGAAGTCAGCAAAAGAGATTTGAATTTTTTTACATGTTAAGAATAATTCAGCGAATTTTGCTTTAACTCTTTCCGAATCGTTTTCAGCAATATTTTTGCAGAATTCATCTCTGTGTTATGCTCGTTTTGGATTGGAGTTTAAAAATCCTGCAAGATAAAATATATTCCACGCATCACCGTTTTTAACCCAATCTTTTTTTATCATTTTTTGAGCAGGGTCAGAGTCGTGAGAGCCTACAAGTCCCCAATCGTGTTCATCCTGGCTGTTTTCTGCTCGCATCCATTCAAGTTGAGTGATTCCCGGAAGTTGGTTTTGGTGATGGTATATTTGATTAAAAACCGGAGTATCTGTGCATAAATCTTCCCAAATAGGATAATTTTTATCAATACCATGTTCTTCAAGAGTAGGTATTATGATTTTGTTCAGTATTCGTTTGAAATTTCCGTATGGGTCAATTTCAGGCATGTTGGAAATATTATTTCCTTTGAACTTATTTAAATTAATATTGTTATTAACGATTTCAACTGAATTTTTATCATAAATGTACGGATCAATTAGTCCTAGTGCGTGGTCGATTCGAATGTTATCAAAATCGTTTAATGCAGCTTCTAGTTTTTGTTTTAAATATATTCCGGCAGGTCCTAGTGTGTTTTCATCTATGAATAATTTATTAGGATCAATTACAGGAATATTCCATAATTGAGGACCGTATTTTCCTCCATGTGGGCACCCCATTCTATAATCTTTCATAAATAGGTCTTGATTTGCCCATTCGTCAGAAGGTGAAAAACCTACTAATAAATCGCTTATATATTTAAATTCAAGTTCTTTTCGAAGATTTGTATTTTCTTTAACTTGTTTATCAAGTAGAAATTGGCTTAATAAATAGGTTTCAAAATCTTCTTTTGAACGAGTTTTGAGTTTGCTATAGCGTTCAATAGCCAGCGGATTTTTTTGTTTTAGAAATTTTATTAAATTTTGGTCGATTACATCCCATTTTGTATAATCTTGTGTTCCATACATTTTAGATAGAATATCAAATAGTGCTTCTTGTTTAACAAGATTACCTTTTTTATTTTTGAAATCTTCAAATTCATTGTTTAATTTAATAGCTTCAGGGACTCTAGCCTTAAGTTGTTCTTTAAAATTTCTATTTGCAATCTTTATGCAATACTGATAATTTGCAAATGCATCCGGAAAACTTGAATAAGAATAGTTTTTATTATTGTTTTTTATATTTTGAGATGCTATTTTGATATCTTCTTGAGAAAGAATATTAGCGTATTCATCTGTTGTTAGTTTTTCCATATCTAAAAACAGATAATTTTTAGTAGCAACAGTTGATTTGTAAGGAGAAATATTTTGAGCATCGCTTATTACTCCAACCGGTCCAAGTTGTATTGAGTTAAAACCGTGTATTTTGTCAAAAGTTATTAGTTTTTCTGCACTTATTCCATAAGGCGAACCTACACCGATATCAGTTTTGGATTCAGGAAAAGATGTTCCATGCAAAATCATTGCAACTTCTTCGGTTCCAAGATAATCAAACGCAGATTGTAGTGCATTATTTCTATAATCTTCTTGTTCTTTATTAGTTAATCGTCTTTTGAATGATATATCGGTTTGATGCAGATTACCGATTCTTGAAATGTACATATACCCTAGTCCTTAACTCTATTTCTATAATAGTTTAAAAATAAAAAATTTTGCTATCTCTGTTTATTATTGTAATAAAATATAATATATTCTATTTAATCTGTTTTACTTTTTTAACTTTTAATAGTAGTAATAATGGAATTATTATTATACAAAGCAAGGCAAGACAAGCAAATACGTCATAGAATGAAGCCAATTTAGCTTGTTGTAAAAGTTCTTTGTATAGCATACCATTAGCTTTTTTAGCCGCAATTATTTCCGGATAATGAATTAAGAATTTACTTTTGAGCATCATTAGTTTATATCTAAACATAAAATTATGATGTGAAAGATCGCCGACCAAGTAGTTTTGATGAACTTGTGAAACTCTAGCAATGAATGTTGCCGATAATGCTGTTGCTACAGCGGTTACAACGTTTTTAAATAATGCGTGGAGTGCTGCAGCATCGGCGTTCTTTTTGGATGGAAGAGTCTGAAATGATAGTGCTGTAATCGGCACAAATGCAATAGGGACGCCAATACATAATAATATATTTGGAATAATAATACTTGTCATTGAAGAGGTTAAATTCATTTGAGTAAGCATTAAAACGGCAATTCCCATAATAGATAAGCCTATTGAGGCAAGCAGTCGTAGTTCAATAAATCTAGAAATTTCTCCAACTATTAGTAATCCTGTTAAGCAGATTACTGCTCTTGGAAACATTGTTAAGCCGGACATTGATGGACTATACCCTAACATACTTTGTACAAACATTGGCACCAGTAATAATGTTGAGTATAGCATTACGTTTATAAATGAGCTTATAAATGTTCCAAACATAAAGTTTCGATCTTTGAATACACGAATATCAATAACCGGATTTTTACATTCCAGCTCCCATACATAGAAAAATATGAATGAAAAAATACAAATTCCTGATAAATAACAAATCCAAGGAGTATCAAACCAATTGTACTGCTGTCCTTTATCTAATACGATTTGCATACAAGCCATTGCGATAACGATTGAGGTATAGCCTATTATATCAAATTTCTTTTTATTTTTAATTTTGGGTTTATCGCTTGGAACAAAGAATTTTATCAGTATAAATGATAAAATACACAAAGGAATGTTTATTATAAATACCCATTGCCAAGAAAAATTATCAGTTAAAAATCCGCCAAGAAAAGGTCCGGATAATGGTGAAAATATTGCGGCAACTCCGAATAATCCCATAGCGATTCCTCGTTGTTCTTTTGGGAAAACATCCAACAAAACTGCTTGACATAGCGGAAGTATACATCCGCTGCCTATACCTTGAATAATTCTTGCTGCAATAAGGGTTTGCAAGTTTGGTGCTAAAATACACAATAAGCATCCAAGACAAAAAATCCATAAGCTATAATATAATAATAGCTTTTTTCCGATTTTTTCAACTAAATACCCTGTGACAGGAAGCATTATTCCGCCTGATATTATGTAGCATGTGATTACTGTATTTGCTTCATATTGAGTAGCACCAAAAAATCCTGCTATATTTGGTTGACAAACATTTGTCGCTGATGATGCTGCAAGAGCTAAAAATGATGGTAGCAATACTGAAATTGCAACAATATAAGGATTTGTTGATGGGGAATTTGTTTTTGTCATAACTGTCCTTGAAAATATGATTGAACATTCTATTTCAATCTTTGTTATTATGATAACAAAAACTATTTTTTATTTCAATAAATTTTAATTTTTAATTTCTTTTTTCCAACTGTATAGAAAATATATAGATAAAACAAAATATGTTGCCCACATCAATATTGTCGCGAAGCAATTTGAGCCATGTAAGTATGCATTTATCCACATAATTGTTGACAATCCGTTTACTATAAACCAGATATACCATTGTTCTATGCAGCGCTTAACGGTGAGAAGTAAACCAATTACGGATAGTACTGAGGTTATTGAGTCTATTAGCGGACTTTGATCATTGAAGTATTTCAATAACAAATATCCGATGATAGAAAAAATTATTGCAGCAAGTGAATATATTATTCTGGAACGTTTAGAAAGTTTTGTTTTGACAATTTCTTGAGAATCTTTTTTTAAATGCTGTTTCCATTTGAATATTCCAAGAATTTGCATTGGAAAGTAATATAAAAGATATAAACAAAGATTTCCGAAAAGATTGTTTTTATAAGAAATAAATGCGTAACACATTGTTCCAAGCAGTCCAAATAAATAACAGGAAATTTTGCCTTTGCCTGCTAATATACTGTAGCTGATTCCGCAAACTGCAGAAATAAGAGCAATTTTACTATCATTTATAACAAGAGAAATTAGTATTATTAATACTATTCCCAAAGGAAATAATATTCTTTCTATTTTTCCCCAGCCTTCTAATTCTTTTTTTATAAACTCCATTACTTTCATTATTGTTATTTTAACTTAAAAATTATCTATTTGTACAACCGGATTTACTTTTTGTAAAACATGATTTACTTTTTTCTTTGTATGCGGTCTACTTATAATAGGCGAAAAATGAATATTCATAAAATAGGGAAAAGTAATATAAATTTATCTACAAGGATTTTAAGAAATAAAACCCTTCTTAATGGCTTAGAAAAAATATCTGAGCACGGAACTTCTTTTAGTGCCGGAACTTCATTATTACTATCTTTGACATTAAGACCTATTTCAATATTTTCTACACCTGATACGGAAAAAGAAAATAAACAATATGCTGCTGCAAATTCTATATGTTCAGGACTTATTAAATTTGGTATGGTTGAAGCTATAGCATTGCCGATAGAATATGCAGTTAAAAATATTGATAAAAATCCTGAAAAATTCCTCAAAAAATCTGCGATAAATAATTTTAGGAATGGAGCTGAAACTCTTGCAAATTCTCGAAGCTACAAATTATTAACTCAGATGTTAAAGTTGAGCACAGGCTTTTTTACAGCTATTCCTAAATCTATTCTTACAATTGCTCTTATTCCGATATTGATGGATAAACTATTCTTGAATAAGAAAATAAATTCGATACAAGAAAATAAATCGTTATCGGAAGATAATTTATTAAATAAAAAACTTACTTTTACCGGAAGAATGTCTGAAGTATTGTCACATGGGATAGGTAAAGTTCTGAATATTGAATCCGTTCAGAAGTTTGCTCAGAAATATCAAACAAAAGATAAAGACATTGCAAAACATATGACTGCAGGAACAGATATATTATTGACGTCATCATTTGTTTACCAAACTTCTCATAGTGATAAAATTAAGGAAAATCGCAAAAAAGCTTTGATTTATAATAATATAATTTCCACAGCTATTACTTTATTTGGTGGATATGGAATTGATAGAATTATAAAAAATAAAACAGGAAAATTTATTGAAAAGTTCAAGTTAATTAATGCTGGCGATCCAAAAATCCATAAATATATTGAAGGTATAAATATTCTACGTCCTGCATTGATTTTTGCAGGAATATACTATGGTATTTTGCCTATAATTTCTACATATACTGCAGAAAAAGTTGATAAGTTCATTGCAAAACAAAGTAAATAAAATTAAATTGTTTTTAAAACAAGAAGAACTAAATTTTTAAATTGTTCTTTTACTCGATTTGTAGTTTCAATAACTTCTTCATGAGTTAGTTTTTTGTTAGAAATTCCGCTTGCGTAATTAGATAAACAGCTTATACCGATTACTTTTATTCCGCAATAATTTGCAACGATTGCTTCAGGAACAGTTGACATTCCTGCTGCATCAGCTCCCATATATCTTGCCATTCTGATTTCAGCAGGAGTTTCGTAGCTTGGACCGGAAGATGCAAAATACACACCATGTTTAAGGTTTAAGTTTAAATATCTTCCTGCAGCGTCTACAACTTTTATAAGTTCTTTATTATAAACTTCAGACATATCAGGGAATCTTGTTCCTAAATTTTCATTGTTAGGTCCAATAAGCGGATTACTTCCCATGAAGTTTATATGATCAGTAATTACCATCAAATCTCCTGGACGAAAACTTTTGTTAATTGCTCCTGCCGCATTTGTTAAAATAACGGTTTTTACTCCCAATTCTTTCATTACTTTAATCGGATAAGTTATTTCCTGCATTGTATGACCTTCGTAAAAGTGGTTTCTACCTTGCATCATAACAACTTTTTTATTTCCGATAGTTGCGAAAACTAAATTACCTTTGTGTCCTTCTACTGTAGAAGACGCAAAATGTGGAATTTTTGAATATGGTATTGAAAATTCTGAATAAGTATCTGCAAGTTCACCTAATCCTGAACCTAAAACGATTCCAATTTCCGGTTGAAAATTATCAGTATAAGTTTCAATATAATCTAATGTTTCTTTTATCATATTCATATTTAACCCCAAAATAAAATTTTACCATATAATAAGGCACAAAAACTTTTAAAGTTTTTGTGCCTTGCAATTCTTATTAACCAACCAATCTGTTGTCATCAGCTTCAGATGCTTTAACCATCAAAGCATGTTCAACAGGGTTTTCTTTTGAATAAGTTGTTTCGTGTAATTCATCGAAACCATAATCTTCACGAGCTTTTCTTGCTTGATTTTCATCAACAATTTTCTTTGCAAGTTCAGCAATTTCATATACTAATTTATATCTGTTTTCGCTGTTTTCGTTTAAGTCCCATGCTACTTTAATTATTTGATCCATTACTAAAAACCTCACTTTAATTGCTATAAGTTTATAATATAATACAAATAAAATTTCTGCAAGTGTTCTTGATTTGGGGTTATATAGTAAATTGTATTAAAAATAGCTAAATTTGTTACCCTGAACTTATTTCAGGACCAGTTTTGTAATGCTAAGTAATAGATTCCGAGTCAAGTACGGAATGACAGCTAACTAATTTTGTCACTCTGAATAGGATTCAGAGTCTATTCTGGAAGCCATAAAGGAGATGTCAAAAGACATCTCCTTTATTTCATTAATTATTATCTTGAACGATAATACCCATTTACTTTAGTTCCATCAGAACGCGTATAAGAATTAACATAAACAACTTGTCCACCATATATTGCTTCGGTCTGCAAATCTTGATTTGTTGGCATTGTTCCATTAAAAGCTTTAATTTGGGCATCAATTTCTTTTTCATGACTTGCGAATTCCTCTGGTGACATATTTCCAACATCTTCTCTAGTATAAATTTTATTACTACCGGTTAAAGGATTTGTGTACCCAAAAAACTCTGATGGTTCCTTTGGTGACAGGTTATCAATCGAAGTTGCAAAACCTGTTGGAGAACCATTATGAACTCCTCCAATACTTCGAGTTGGAGTATTTGGGAAGTCTGTTTCTTGAAACTTCTTTATTCCGTTAACGATATTTTCAACTCCACCTTTATATTGTCTTTTGTCATCTAAACCTGTAATAAGCTCTCCCGCGCGCATTCTTTGAACAACTTTTTGTGCAATAATATCTTTTTGTTGACTTCCTGATAAAGATTTAAAATTCGGATATTGTTTGCAAATTTCATTATATATTTGCTGACCTTGTTGATTATTCCATAAGTCCATGTTTGCTTCTCTTGGGTCTTGACCTCTAAATTTTCCTTGTATTTCGTGTAAATTACTAACA
Source organism: bacterium (assembly GCA_014803505.1). Lineage (GTDB taxonomy): Bacteria > Cyanobacteriota > Vampirovibrionia > Gastranaerophilales > Gastranaerophilaceae > Zag111. The sequence goes on from JAAVBM010000010.1 coordinate 13,261, forward strand.
ATTTTAGCTATAGGGCTAGTATATCTTTGCGATAATATTCCTTGCATATAGGTATGTCTAAATGCATCAGATTCATTGTTATGTGCTACATTATTTTCTCCAATTTTAAAACCATATTGTTTTTGGTATTTTAATGTATCATTTATCATTTCTCCAGTAAATTTATTTTTATTTTTATTATAATTATATTTTTGATTCATTTTTATTTCCTTTCAATTTATTTGTATTATTATTAAATGTATGAATATAACAACAAAATATATATGTGCAATTATTTTATCTTTATTGGGCAACTTTGGTTTGCTTCTTCTCTTGTCTTATATGTTTTTGGCTGGACTTGTATATCCAGACTATCTTTTAGATGGATATGTCTTTACTTTATTAGTTATATGCTCAAAGACATACATATATATAATTCCAAGCCTTCTTGTTTTGTTGCCAATAGAAAATATATTAGCTCGCAAGTTCCTCAATAAACAGAGTTTTCTTGATATTCAAATAAAAAATAAATATTTAAGATACACATATAATGTTATATTCTGGTTAGGTATTCTCTGTTCCATTATATATCTGTTTGAATACATATATTTTTATCAGTTTTAAGAACAAATGAAACCTCAAAATTTTCACTGTAAATACGTTTGTATTACAGATTTTAGTTTTTTATTCAGTTGTTTTGCTAATTTATATTTCGCCTAAAACCTCTCTTTCACTTCCTGCTGATTAGGACAAAATTGAATGCAATAATTGGCTAGTGTAAAATAAATAGTTTTACAATTAGTTGATTATACTACTTATATAGTATCTGGTCAATCTGGAAACCTTTCTATTAATTTGTAGAGTTTATTTAACTTGTCTGTTACCAAAATATAGATTCCGGATCAAGTCCGGAATGACAGCTCACTAATCTTGTCACTCTGAACTAGATTCAGAGTCAAGTATTGCCTTGAAAAGTAATAGATTCCGAGTCAAGCTCGGAATGATACTAGAACTATATTCAAAAAAAAGGTGTTTGAAATTACCAAACACCGTTTACCTCAATATAATGTATATCCTTAGATTTCAAACAGATTATGAAGTCTGCGTTGAATGTCTTCTTCGTCTAATTCCTCTGTCAATCTGTTTAAATCAATAGCCATTTGATAATAATTGGCAGCGTCATTAGTAAAGCCCATTTCTTGACTTGCTCTTCCTGCGTTGAAGTATGCAAGTGTATAATTAGGATTAAGGGCAATAGCTTCTTCAAAATATTCTAAAGCTTCTTCTGCATCTGCAAGCCCATCTAAATATAAAATTCCTAGATTGTTTTGTGAGAATTCGTTTTCTGGATTTAACTCAACTGCTTTATGATATGCAACGAGAGCTTCTTCCAAATAGTCTTTTTCCCATAATGCGATTCCGACTTTTGAATAGGCTCGTGCTTCTTCAGGATTTAATGTGATGGCATCGCAATAAGAGCGGATGGCCTTTTCTAAGTCATAGTCTGCCATATACATGTCTCCGAGAGCAATATACAAATCATAATTTTTCGGATCAAGAATTATTCCTGCTTGGTAAGTCGACACTGCGGCTTCCATATTACCTTTGTGCTCTGCATAAATAGCACCTAATGCTTGACATACAATTGAAGTCCATTCTGCATCAGGATTTAGGGAAATTGCTTTTTGATAATGCTCAATCGCATCGTCATATAATTCTGCTCTTGCATAAGCATAACCCAGAGAATTATTAAAGAATGGGTTCTCAGGTTCTTTATCAACCGCAAGCTTGAATGCACTCACCGAATTTAATTTATCATCTTTAGACATGTATAAATGTCCGAGTTCGTAATAAATTTGAGCTGTGTCTATATCAAATTCTAATAACTTTTCATAGCAATCGATTGCTTCGCTTGTGTTTTCAGGGAAATATGTTTGCAATATTGTTGCTAATTTAACGAGAACATCTCTGTTAAGAGGATTTGCTTCAAGAACTTTTCGATAACATTCTACTGTTGTTTCGAAATTGTTATTGCGAAGTGCTAAGTCACCGATTTTTCCATAGAAATGTTCACTATGTGGAGTTTTTTCAACTGCTTCTTGGTATACTTTTTCTGCAGATTCATACATTTTAAATTTTTCATAAAATTTTCCAACCGTATTATATGAAAAAATAGAGACATCGTTGGACATGTTTTTATAAAACATTTTCATCGTAGGTCTGTCCCAGGCTAACATAATACTTCCGGTAAGGAAATAGTATAAAAATCCTGTATAGTCTTTAAATGTACCATTTTGAGTGTTGATTTTATGTAGAATTGATTGGGATAAAATCATTCTAGGGCGTCCGGAAGTAAGAGGGTTCATAGCAATTGCAGATTTAAATTCTTTTTCTGCAGAGGCATAATCTTGAGCCAATTGCATGAAATATCCGGTATATAAATGAGCATCTTTATTCGATGGTGCTAGAGAAATAGCAGTTTTGCACTGTTCTATTGCTGTGTTAATACTTATCTGTCCTTGTTCCCACATAAGGGTTGCCAGTCTGTAATAAGTTTCAGGAATAGAAGGATCATATTTAACTGCATCGACATAATGTTCGATGGCTTCTTGCAAATCATTATTTCTTTGTGCTATTAAATATTTTTCGTGAGCAAGTCTTGCTTTCTCTAATGAATCTTTTGCTCTTTGTTTGTTTTCTAAGCTATCTGTGCCTATCATTGGCATTAAAACTTGTTCTGACATTTTGAAGCTCCAATAAACTATATATTTACATGACATGTCGGGAGTGAATTTTGTATCTTTAATACATGGAGCAAAAACTCATCTGTTTGTACTAGATAGTTAAATTATTTTTTAGTATCTATCAGAGCAATAAAAAAGCTGCTATTAGCAGCTTTTTTCGATATTAATTGTTTCTACTTTGTAATTTGATAAGTAAATTGAGAATTTCTATGTACATCCAAATTATCGTAACAAGTAAAGAAAAACCAAAATACCATTCAAAATTTTTATCCAATTTGCCGGCAAAAGTTTTAATATTATCAAAATCAATTATAAGGCTAAAAGATGCTACAGCTACAACTAATATGCTAAAACCAATTCCTACTGGACTGTTGGAAAAAATAGCAGGAATTGATAAGTGGAAAAATCCCAATATTAGTTGAAGTACGTATATGCCCAAAATTGCTAATGTTGAATTAGAAATTACCATGCGGAATTTTTCAGTAGCTTTAACGAGATTTGTTTTGTATAAAAAGAACATGCCAAATAATGCAAATAGAGTTCCAATCGCAGCTTGTGAGGCAATTCCTGGGAATATAGTGTTAACGTATGCGGAGATAAAGCCAAGGATTAAGCCTTCACACATTGCATATAATGGAGTAGTTATGATTAAAAATTTATTTTTTGGACCAAAACAAATGAAAGCTGCAATAATAATACCACCGATGAATCCGAACTTATAAAGCATGGTTGCCTTGTCTGCATAACCGCTTAATAAAAGAGTCCAAGAATAGGCAAAAGTAAGAGCTGTAAACAAACCTAGTACACATGTTTTTAAAATAGTTCCATTTATAGTCATGGCATGATTGGATTCAAGAATATCAGAAGATGAATTCAGTAAATTTCTTCCTAAAGTAGGATTAGTCATATAAAACTCCTTTCTTTAACATTATAAACATATCTCCCATATATTAACATATAAAATAGAAATCACAATTACCTAAAAATTTTTTAAAAAAGTACTTTACAATAAATTTTTTTTGTTATAGACTAATGACATAATCCTCAGTAGCTCAATGGCGGAGCATTCGACTGTTAATCGAAGGGTTGCTGGTTCGAGTCCAGCCTGGGGAGTTTTTTATTGCTTTTATTCATTTCTGCAAAATAAGAGAAGGGTCTATTGTACTCGTAGCTTAGCTTTCCGTCTTTTAGAGTGCACTTCGATAATAAGATTTTTAGCATTTTTTGTTTTTCATGTAGATTTTGTTTTAAATATAGACTATGACTGTGTTTTACGACTTCTATAATTTTTTTACCTTCATTTATATATTTATCACCTTTTGTTTTATTTGCGTCAAGTTGATTTTGTAAGTTATTTAATTGTTCTTCATAATACAGGGATTTTTCTGACCATGTTTTTTTGTCTATTTGACCATCCATATAAAGTTCCAAAAGCTTATCTTGACGAGTTTTTGTCTTGTTAAGTTCCGTGTTAATATAATTATATTTTTCTTTAGTCATGATTTGTAATTTTTTAAAACTTGTAACAAGTAATTTATTTAAATAATCAGCAAAATTTTCTGGAATATTAATATTGCTAAATATATCATCAATTTGTTTATCAATTTTTTCTTCACGTATATATATACTTTTTTGCCCACATTTACCATAATTACCTGTGCAATGATAATAAATCCATTTGCCATATTTAATTTCACAAGTTATGGCTCTTCCACATTCTCCACAAACTAATAAACCCGAGTACAAAAAGTCATGTGAATCACACTTTTTAGGTTTATTATCTTTTCTAAAAGCTTGTTGGGCTTTTAAAAATAATCTATTTGATACTATTGCAGGGTGTTTACCTTGGTATAGTTTTCCTTTATATTTTAGCATGCCAGTGTAACATTCATTTTTTAACATATTTTCTAATTGGCTAGTCGTTACTTTTGAATTGTTTGGGGTATATATAAAACCTTCATCATAAAGTTTATTTCTTAAAGCTCTTAAAGATATATCTTCTTTTGCATATAATTCAAATGCACGTTTTACAAATTTTGATTTGTTTTCGTCTAGTACAGTCGTTCTGGGGTCTAATTTCTTGTATCCATATGGAACTTGTCCGATAAAATATCCTTCTTCAATTTTCTTTTTTCGACCCTTTTGAGTTTCTTCACTTAAATTTTGAATGTATTGTCTTGCCATTCCTACTTTTATAAGGTGCATAAACTTTTCACTAGAATGTGATTTATCGCTAACTATGCAACCTTCTTTCACAAAGTGTAATTCAAGCCCTAGTTCATCAATAGTTACATAATCTGATAAATTTCGGTACAACCTGTCTGTTTTTTCTACAAGTATAGTGTTACAGTTTTTTGACTTTTTGAGATATTTCAACATCTCGTTAAATTTTGTTCTTCCCGCACATTTTGCCGTTTCGGCTTCAACAAATTCTTCTACGATTTGTAAATCTTTTTCTTTTGCGTATTGTTTCAACAAATCTAATTGTGCAGGTATTGAAAACCCTTCTCGTTCTTGTCCTTTGGTTGAAACTCTTGCATAAATTACGCATGTTGCTTTTTTCATAATGTTATCTCCTTCTTTTTGTAACGATAGATTATACCGTAGGTTTTAACTTTATGAAGTCTGTGTTTTATTTACCTTTAAAAAACGATGTAAATTAGCTACTGATGTAGAATACTGTCTGGCTATTACTGTTTTTGGTACTTTTAAATCAATTAACTTATATATATCATTTTTATGTTTATCTAATTTAGATTTTCCTTTGCCCTTAGGTCTGCCAAGTTTTATACCTGATGATTTTTTAGCCTGTAACGCTTCACGTGTTCGTAAACTTATTAACTCTCGTTCTATCTGTGCGACAAGTGCAAAAATCGTACTGGTTACAGTTGAAGTGATACTTTGTTCATCATTGCTAAAGTTTTCTTTTAACGAATACAAAATAACCCCTTTTTGTTTAGTTATGTCTATAACTTCTAAAATCTGTGTAACTGACCTTGCAAGTCTTGATAATTCAGGAACGATTAAAATATCACCTTTTTGCATTGTGTTTAAAAGTTTACCTAGTTTTCTATCCCTAAAATTTGTTTTACCTGAAATTTGTTCTTCTACAAACTCTATGCTGCCAAGTTTTTTATGCTGTGTAAAATTTAAAATATCGAGTTTGTTTTTATCTGTGTTTTGGTCAATTGTACTCACTCGTAAGTATGCAAAAGTTGTCATATGTACCTCCAGTCAATTTAAAAGTCTATTCCTGTATTTTAATTTTATGGTCTAATGACTTTACTCACAAGCGATTTAGCCTCAATGGTTAATCTTTTGTAATTGTTCGTTTTTACTTGACGGTATTATTTTTTTAATTAAACAAAAGGAGATAGGAAATGATAAAAGATAATAAAACTAATAAATTAAATAAAGCACTTTCAACAGAAAAAGAACATCACGACAGAACTATACGAGAATTACAAAAACGTAAAGAGCGAGAAAACGACCGTTACAAATCAACAGTGCAAAACATTAAGTCAAAACAGAAGGACACGTTAATGACGAAACAAATCGGGTCTAATGAAACATTTTCAGCCATTAGTACCCGATTACTGATAAAAAAACTTGATAAACTTATTGAGGAAGTTAATTCCTAATTTAGAAGGGTAGGTTTAAGTGCTCCTCATTATCTTTTTTTTTCTCGTTTTCAAACCTAATTTTTTGTTCTTCAATACGTTTTGGATTAATAATATCTTCGCAGAATCCTTCGCAACTAAAATCACTTGAGTAATTTGTTGTTGCTTGCACTAAAATTTGTCCTTCTGAAATTTGAGAGTAGTAGGTAACTTTAGTTTTATATGTGGTATACATTTTTAAAGTATTTAAGCTATTCCAAATATCATAAATATAATTATAATAACTATTGTTAGTATCATATTCGCGAGGTTTAAATCCATTATTTGAGGATTTCATTTCAATTATTCCAGTACAAGAATATCTATCAATGCTTTTATCATACTCTGTAACTGCAGGGTATAATAGTGATATGGTGGAAATAGTGCTTTTATCTATACTATTATAGTAAGGGTTATTTTCTTTGAAGATTTCTACTACCATATTTTTTATAGTTGGGTCTTCGCAGGATTTTGCTTGATTTGAAGTAATAAAATTTAAAAATTCATTATCTGATACTTTTGAACAACCTACAGTTAAAAAAATTATAGAACTTAATAAAATTACATATTGAAAAATTTTAAACATTTTTACCTCAGATTAGTTATTAGTATTTACGTAATCACTTAACATACGTCCATTCTTAAGTTTAATATTTGGTATGTTATAATATATATTTTCTGTTGCTTTTATTACATAAGTGCGGGGGATAACTACTGTGTAAGATGTTTCTAAAAATTTCCCAGGGCGTAAAATGTTAATTTTTACAGCTGAATTTTGTTGTCCACGAATCATATTTGAAACTTGCTCTAAAGATTTATATGAATCTAAATAAACTCCATTTACTGATATTATTTTATCTCCCTGTTTAACCCCTTTTTTTTGTGCTGGACTATCATCTAAAACTGTATTTACTGAAAATATATGACCTCTTTTCTCAATTGCAATGCCTATGCCATAAGTAATGTAGTTTTTACTCCAAGGTCTTATTATATTAATTGTATTTTTAGCCATGTAGTAAGCATGATTAAGTGTATGGTTGGTTGGTTCAACATTATAAAATCCAGAGGTTATCATTTCAGAGCCTTTTAAGGTATCACCACTAGCGTAAGTAAGTAAACCTGCTATAAGGGTAGAATATTGTCCTTGTTGCATATTTATAAAAGTTTGCAAAATTTGTTTTTTATCTTTCTTAAAATCTATGAATAATTTATCTGTTTCATCTAATGTATAAATGTACTGAATGTAATTTGCTAGAACAGGAATGGTATAAGTGTTATTATATTTGTTTCTAAATTTATCATTCATGAGTTTTATTAATGTTTTAAAAACTGCTGATATCATATCAGAAGATATATTTTTATCAGCTAAAAGTTTCCAAATGTATTCATTATAGTAACCATTTATAACTCTTTTTCCATATATATCATCAGTTGATAATACAGTTTCTATATCTTTTGCTATTTGGTTTAATCTACTTTGGTCATTAGTCTGAACGGATAAGAATATTCGCCAAATATATAACTTATTGTGAGCAGATATGTTTATTGCTTTATTTGTATCTTCGATTGCTTTATCTAAGTTCTCCAATGCATAATTAATTTGACTTCTAAGAAATAGGGCTTGTGCATCGTCGGGACAACACAATATAATTTCATCAATTTCTTTAATTGCCGCATTTAAATTTCCATTTTTATAATAATTAACTGCTTTGGGTAACATAGCTGATGCACTACCTTGCAATGTTGTAACCCCGGTATATACAACAACACCACTAGATGTTTTCTTCAATGGGTTACTTGGGATTTGCATATAATGAATAGGAATTGAGGCATAAACCTCACCTGACAAAAATAACATAACTGCTAATATTATTAACTTTTTCATTTGCCCTCCTAAAGTTTATCATCATATAAACTAATTACAAATTAAATATACCAAATTAAATTTGTATAATCAATAATTTAATTTGGTTCTTTTAAACATTCGTAACACTTAACATGTAATCAAAGGGGGCGTATGGCAGATATAAAAAAGTTACTTGGTGCAAAAATCAGCAAAATCCGTAAAGATAAAGGGTTTTCGCAAATTAAATTTGCTGAAATGCTTGGCATATCAACAAATGCACTAAGTATCATTGAGACTGGTAACGGTTTTTTAACTGCTGAAACTCTTGAAAAAATACTTGATAAACTTAATCTTGAACCGGATGAACTTTTTACTTTTGGTGGAGCAAAATCAGAAGACCAAATATACGATGACATCATACGTTTACTATCCGTAGCAAGAGCAGACAGAAATAAATTGTCAACAATTTACAACTTTATAAAAAATATAATTTAACTGTCATTTATGTTTTATGCAACGGTAAAACTCTGTTATAACAACAAAGTGTGCGTTTTTTGAAGTTGCAAAATACTAAAACATTAATAAGTTTTTATAAACTGCGGGTTAAGTTTCCCGCAGTTTATTATATATAAATGATACAAGTTCCTCGCCTGTAAAGTAACCACTCTCAAGTAAATCTTGAAGTTCAGTGTTGATATTAGTCATTTGCCAAAAATTAATCTCTGAATATTGTTCAAACAAATAATTACACACAGAATAAACTATAAAAGGTAACTTATAAACTTGTTCAACCTCAAATTTCAGTTTTTTGGTTGTAGCATTTAACGAGTTTATTTTTCCGTCTGGGGCTTGTGTATTTACCAAGCCCAAGTCCCATTTTGCGTAATTATTCTGTCGATTTTCAATATTTTCAAATTGTATGATTTCTTCTTCGTTGACGTAAATTAAATAATAGTCATTTAAACTTGATTCATATATGCCTATTAAATTCAGTTTCCGTAATTCGGTCAGAGCGTTAGACAATTCTTCATTGCTTAAGCCTAAATAATCTGCTGTCCGACAAATATTGCAAAGAAAAAAGTTACAGCAGTCTAAATTTTTATTATTTGCAAAATTATATTCCGCAAGTAATTGAGCAAGTACAACAGCATTAGTGATACCCAAACTTCGGCAAAAAGTATAGCCTGCCATAATAAAACCGTTTTTGTTTAATTGTTTCCATATTTTAATTGTCATATTAACCTCGCAATTTTTTCATAAATTCTGCTAACAACATTTCATCCCCCTTCGACAATGGTTGATTATTTAAATAATTTTTAAACTGTTTCATTGTTTTAGATATATCTGCCTTTTTCTCTAAGTCACATTGACGAAAAATATGTTGACGAACTGCTTTCAAATCTGAGCTACACTCGTCTAAAATTGCTTGAATTCCACGAAGTTTTATGTATGTACTGATTTTCATAATTATTATCCTTTCTCTTTCTAAAAAATAAATTCCTGTAATTTTTCTGTAACAACATCAACATTTGAACCCAAAATCTCTTGAGGTGTAACTTCACCTTTTTTACGGTCAATACGAAAGGCTTTACGTATAGCTGCAAACGAATTTAGACGACGCTCATTCCGTATTAAATTTTTTGTTTGGGCTAAAAATTCTGGGTCAAATTGAGCAATGTATTCTTTATATTGAGCTTTATGAGCTTGTAATTCCCGATGTTTTGAATAAATGCTAAAACTATCAGCAACTTTTTGGTGAATTGGTTTAATGAGAATACTGTTTTTGAAGCCTAAATTGCTCTCATACGTTGTTATTTCGTATCGTCCGGTATGCTTTTTTAACATTTCTTGTAGCATCGAGATATATTTATATGGTTCAAATTCCAAGTTGACATCTTTTTTTACATCAATTCGACAAACGGTTGCAAAGTTCATTAACGCGTGGATGTCAATTTTAAGGTCGTAATTTTTTGCTAACTTATCAAGTAAAATATCAACATTTTCTTCAGTAATAGCACCGTAATCTGTTGGAGAACAGTTAATTTTGCCTGAAGTTTCTAATAGTAATGACTCGTCTTGACGAATTTTAAAATTACCGCCTAAAAATTTAACGGCGGGAGCATTACCAACATATTTATAATATTTTTTGTCCAGTGTTACTTTTAATTTATCTAACTCTATTAATGTTTTCATTTCATTTTTCCTCTTTAGTTGTAAATCTACACGCAAAATACTGCGTAAAATAATTTAGTTAAATTTAAAAATTTAGTTTTAAATTTTATCTTTTTCGTAAAAAAATGACGATTTTTTACAATGTAATTTTTTATAATGTAATTTATTAATACATATTAATCCCCCCCTTCTACTTGTTCCCAAGATAAAAGAAGCTCAAAAAAATCTACAAGTTTACTTTCAACATCTTCAAGGTCTTCATCTTGCAACGTGATTTGTGAAAATTCTTGAAAGTATTGTTTGGTTAAGTCGTGAATAGTTGTATCTTCGTGCATTTTTCGTTCCTTTTATCTACATTTTCATGCCCGATTTTAAATCGTTGACGTGTTATTATACCGCGTTTGAACAAGACCTAATAAAAAATGAGTTCAAATGCAATAATAATCCGGGTTTTAAATTTTAAAAATTTAATTCAACCTAAAAAATCTTGCATTTTAGCAAGATTTTGACTAATTTATTTATGATTTTTTGACTACATTAAGAAAAAAGTACTTCCTTCAAAAATCTTCTACCATCATCAATGGTGGGGAGCCATAAAGGAGATGTCTTTTGACATCTCCTTTATTTCATTAATTATTATTTTGAACGATAATACCCATTTACTTTAGTTCCATCAGAACGAGTATAAGAATTAACATAAATAACACCTCCACCGGATATTGCTTCAGTTTGCAAATCTCCATTTGTCGGCATTGTTCCATTAAAAGCTTTTACTTGGGCATCAATTTCTTTTTCTAATGTTGAAAACTCCTCTGGTGACATTGTTCCAATATCTTCGCGAGTAAATATGCGATTAGTGCCAGTTAGAGGGTTTGAGTAACCTGAAAACGCTGATGGTTGTGCTGATTGAGGAATTGTCATGCCAAACGAAGTTAATCCTAATTGTTGTGCCAGTGCATTATAATCAGTTATAGATGCAGCAAATCCTAATGGGCGACCATTTTGTATTCTTTGCCTTTGAGTTTTGTGGTCGGGTTCATATTGTTTTGCCTGCATAAAATCGTAGATTGTGTAATTGTGCAATAAATGTTGCTTCCAAGGTTCATTAGAATGATCGTTAGGTAGATCCGGCAATATATAAACCTTACCTGATTGTCTATTTAAATTGGACTTAAAAAGGTCATCACTTTTTCTGCCATAAGTTGTAATATTTCCATCTCCATAGGGAAATTCTTTAGGATTATTCTCTGCTATATGTTTACTACCTATGGGTGCTAACGCTGTAGATTTTATACCTGTATGATGGGATAATAAGTTAGATATTGTGCCACCCAAAGAATATCCCGTTGACTCTATCTGAGCATTAGGATATTTTGCTTTAACTTTTTCATATAAATCTTTGGCTTCATAATACTGTGAAGGAGATTTCCCCCTTTTTACAGACCAATCATTCCACAAATCATTCTTATCCATTATATCTGTACCGGCAAAAGCAATAATGATTTTGTTACCTTGTTTATACACTTTAGCAGTGAAAGATTTGTCTTGAGATGAATTATCGAATTCATGCAGAGTGTTCCAGCCAGGTACATCTTTATTCTTTTGTACTCCGTCTAATAAATTTAAAGTTTGTTTATTTTGATTAAATTTTTCCATTTTTTATTACCTTTCATTATTTTTGTATTACAATTTGGATATGAATCCGCAAATTGTAAGAATGTTACTAAATATCTATATCGTATTTCAGAGTGTTGTTTGGGTTATTGGTTTAGTCTTTTTGATTATGCATTTTTGTGATATTATATTTTTGGCACTCTTTACCATGCAATATATCCCTGCATTTTTAATATGTTTAGTTATTATTACTGCATATTTTTTAAATCTAATAACCGCCCCAATTTCAGTAGTTGCGATTATGAAAATAAAACAGAACAAAACAATATCTAAACTGCAAAAATTTTCTATAATAACCTTTCCAATAACAACACTTTTGGTA
>JAAVBM010000011.1 GCA_014803505.1 bacterium
GTGAAAACAAATAATATTGGAATTGCATTGTCCGGTGGAGGTATCCGAGCTGCAATTTTCCATTTAGGACTTTTTAAATGGTTGGCAGAAAATGAAATGTTAGAAGCAGTAAGATGTATATCTTCTGTTTCAGGAGCTAGCCTTTGTGTTGGAATGATTTACTCTCAAAATAATCTAAAATGGCCAACAAGTAAAGAGTTCTTAACAACAGTTCTACCATCTGTTGAAAAGATATTATTGTCCAATGATCTGCAACTTTCAGCATTGTCAAGACTTATTATCTCACCATCATATTGGAATAAAAAAGTCAATATTGTTGCAAAATCTTTGGAAAGTAAGTGGGGAGTTCATGGAAGTCTATCGGATCTTGAAGGCGATGTTATGTGGTATATAAATTGTACGACTTATGAAACTGGAAAACGTTTTTACTTTTGCCGAGAAAAAATGGGTGATTACAAAATTGGTTATGTCGAGAAACCTAATATTCCATTATCGGATGTAATGGCAGCATCTTCGGGTTTTCCTGTTTTAATTGGACCATACAGTTTGAAAACAGATAATTATCATTGGATTCCAAGTGAATATTCTAAATCAGATTGGCAACCTCCCCATAAAACAATTTATCTTTGGGATGGAGGTGTTTATGATAATCTAGGATTAGAATCAATATTTAAATTTGATAATGGCGGTTATTTAAAAGACGGTATAGACTTTATGATCGTCAGTAATGCTTCGGCATCAATTAATTTTCGGCGCAGACAATACAGCAGAGCAGACCAAAATCTAAAACGAATCCTAGATATTTCGATGGATCAAGTTGCGGCTCTCCGTAGTAGGGCTGTTATGGATTTTATAAAACGAACCCATCAGGGTATGTATATTAAAATAGGTAACAGTGCAGAAAAAATAGCTTTAGACAGTAACTGTTCAGAAGCTATAAAGAAAAATCTGGTAGAAAAGTGTTTATCAAAGGAACAAGCCAATAAAGCTATGAATTACAAGACAACACTTAAAAAACCAGACAGTTCCAGCTATCAATTACTATTACAGCATGGGTTTGAAACGGCAGATTGTACATACAGTTGTTACCAAAAATAATAAATAGATAAATTGTATTATTTGTATCTCTGAAAGAAAACAGTGTAAACTTGTTTAATTATTATGTATGTTGCCAGTCAAAGGTAGCAGAATGGAGGTTATATGAATCAAACAATTACTTTTTACCCGGAAGGAAATGCAGAATGTATTCTTCTTGAACTGAGCAATGGCAAACGAATGTTGATGGATTATGCTAATATGTACAACAGCGATAATCGATATACAGATTTAGCAAACGAATTTGATGGTATTAAATCATTTGAAGTTGTAATGTTTACACACCCACATGAAGATCACGTAAAAGGAGCTTCGGATTTCTTTTATTTTGAACATGCGGATAAATATAAAAGCGACAGTCGTAAAAAAATTGAAGAATTGTGGATTTCTGCTGCATTTCTGTTGGATGTAAAGCCTTGTGAAGATGCTCGTGTTATTCGGCAAGAAGCACGATATAGATTAAAGGAAGGTAAAGGAAAAGGTATAAAAATTTTTGCCGCACCAAATTCACTTTGTTCATGGTTGAAAGACAATGGTCTGTCAGCTGATGAAAAAGATCATCCAATTATTCATGCAGGAACTCTGCTTGACAGTTTTAAACATGATTTAGGTAATGAAATTTCTATTTTTACACATGCGCCATTCTCAGAGGATGCAGATGTTACTGATGATAGGAATGAACCATCAATAGTATTGCAAATATCTCTTAATAATTTAATTAGAAATACGAATTTGCTTATTACGGGTGATACACCATACAATATTCTTGACAAAATTGTCGAACGTTCAGAGGGGAATGGTAATGCGGACTATTTAAAATGGGATCTGTATGATATACCCCATCATTGTAGCCATACAGGACTTTCAGCTCAAAAAGGTGATAAAATCACAGAACCTTCTGAAAATGTAAAACAATTGCTTGGTAAATATGGACAACAGAATGCATTTCTCGTTGCATCTTGTCGTGCATTTTCGGATATTAATGGAGATGATGATACACAGCCACCTCATTTACAAGCAAAAAAAGCCTATCAAAAGTATAGTAAAAATTCTGATGGAACACACAAAACATTATTTATAACATCAGAATATCATGGGACGAAAAATCCCAAGCCATTACGATTTGAGATCGATTCTAATGGTATTCATGAGGATATTAAAACTTATAACACAATAATAAATTCACCAGCACCTAGGGCAGGATGTTAAAATGAAACAGTTATTTTCTCTAACAAAAGAAGTGCTCATGCTTGTTGAACAGCATGAGCGCTTTCGTATTACTTTAAAAAATATAAAAAGTCATACTGAAACACAATTCAAATGTGATGAACTGGAGCTTGATTTTGAAGTTATTGGATTACCTCAATATAGATTGATTCAAGTACAAAATGTCGAACCTATTACAATTTGCATTAGTGAAGGTAATACTGCTCCTATAGTCAAAGTACGGGACGATTTTCCAACAGTTCCGCATCTAAATATTCACAAAGATAATATCACAAAAAGTTTATGTTATCTGGATGTACGCTACGAAGAAATAATGCATAAAATGAGTGGACGCTATTTATTGACGTGTATTGAAAACTGGTTTCTTAAAACATCCATGAAGGAGCTTCATCAACCTGATCAGCCTTTAGAGCCTTTTTTTTTTTATGTTAATGATATCATTATTTGGGATAAGATTATGCCTAATACACCTTCTGTAAGATTTGAGACAGAACATCGAGAATTTGGGGAAATAATGTTCCAATCTGATAAAGGGAGTAGATACGTATTATTTAATCTTTGTATGCCACAAGACTACTCTAATCTAATACATAAAATGCCTCAGACTTTATACGAACTGATACATTTTTATGGTGATGACACAACCGTCATAACATGGATAAACAGTATTTCTAAAATTATTAAAAATGTAAATTTATTTAACAAATATTTTGGTCAAATGAAAAATTTATTACTCAACTGTAAGGCTATTATCACTGTTGGTATTCCAAAATCTCGTGAAGAAAATTCCAAAATAGAATCATGTGATTGTAAGTCTTTCGTTACAGACAACATACTAAAAGATATATTACTTTCATATGGATTTGTTTTAAATGGAAGTAAAATAGAAAGTAAGAACATTACCAAAAAGCATGGTAATAATATTACAATAAAACCATATAATTTTCATTTAAAAAATTCAAAACAGTTAAATAAGCGAGCAAACTTAATTGATGAAGAATGTGGAAATGAAAAAATTACACTTGTAGGCACTGGTGCGATTGGTTCGCATATACTTAATAATTTTTTGCGGGCTGGATACGGCAAATGGACAATTATTGATTGTGATTATTTTTGGCCACATAATATTGCACGTCACATTTTGACAGACAAAAGTATCGGACAATCAAAAGTAAAAGCGTTAGAAAATTTTGCATCATCAATTCAAGTTGATTCTGACATTGTTGCAATTAATGGAGATATTTTTAGTAAAAATGAATCTATTCTAAGTGCATTAACATCTGCTGATATAATAGTGGATGTGTCAGCATCTATTGCTGTAGAAAGATATCTAGCGTTAGATATTGAATCAAAAGCCAGACAATTATCATGCTTTTTGAATCCTAAAGGTACCGCAACTATTTTATTGTTGAAAAGTACCGATGGAACGGATCGTTTGGATTTGCTTGAAATGCAATACTATCGTGAAATTATCTCAAATGAAAAATATTCAGATCATATGATGATACCAGAAAGCATGACTTATTCTGGATCATGTCGTAGTATCAGTAGCCGTATGTCACAAGATAATGTTTCGCTTGGTGCGGCATTATGCAGTAAAGCGCTTAAAACCCATATTTCAGATGAACGTGGTAAGATTATAATATGGACCCATAAGAATGATTCTGTAAGCAGGGATATATTTTTATCTGATAACTGGATTACTTACCAAACCCATGAGTGGACAATAGAGATAGCGGAATCGTTACTTAAAGATATAAAAAATGAACGTCTTCAATCTATGCCCTGTGAAACTGGTGGAGTACTAATTGGAACATATGATTTAAGTCGAAAACGAGTATACATTGTTTGTGAAGTGAAAGCTCCAGAAGATAGCATGTCATACCCTAATTCATTTATTAGAGGTTGCATGAATCTTCCAGAACAGTTGGAAGCTATTCATAGAAAAACTTTAGGAAATCTTTCCTATATTGGTGAATGGCATTCTCATATAAATGATAATACACAGAAAAGCGCGGATGATCAAAAGCTGCATGATGCAATTGTTGATTATAACCATAATAATTGTATTCCTGGATGTATGATGATTGTTGGTTCAAATGGATTTAGCGTATATGTCAAGGAGTAATGGTTCAAATATGCTGTTTTTTATATTTGCTATTCCTTTCCAACTACAAGACATAATGTCTACAATAAGTATTTTATTGGTATTGCGTGAGCCGTTGACCAATTTTTGATAGCAGATCATAGAAGAAGAACAGGCGCACATGAGAAGTACACTCTGCCCGCCTGTTTTTTTATATAATTTCATTTTTTACGGCATTTTCTATCGCTTTCGTTATAACGAGCCTGTTCTTTTTGCAGACTACCTGTATGTTGTCACCGACTGAAAATCCGGTTTCTTTTAACCAGTCTCCTTGTAACCTAATCTGTGGTGTGCTTTGAAAGTGTGCGCCTTTTGTTGCGCAGTATACAATTAGTTTTCTGTTTTTTGCTGCCATAATATGACTCCTTTCCCTGAAAATGATGATTGTTTTTTAATGTGTGTTATGCCGTATGGTGCGTTATGCGCTCATACGGAGCTTTTTCTTTTTAGCTGGTCTTACATAAATGTGATAATGGTCGTGTTTTCTAATCTTATACATAGCCTGCTCCAGAGTAGAGGCGTTTCCCTGTTCATGGAATGAATCTGACTGTTTATGCTTATGCCAAATCTTGCATGAAGTGAATTTAGGATACTGTTGGTGGAGAATGTGCCAGTAGTGTTTTGTATTCTTCGATTGCAGCGTGATGGAATAGCAGCCCATATGTAGGATATTAAAGTAGGTATGATCGATATTCTTTAGTTCTTTGATGGTAAACATATATTGTGTCCTTTCCTTTCTTTGGGGGAATCTAATTTGCTAAATTGTATGATATTGAATATTTTATATAGTAATATGTTTATACTAATACTATATACTAATATTAGTATATAGTCAAGGCGTAATTATACTAATTTTAGTGTAATTTGTTGACAGTAGTTTGCTGAAATGATACGTTGTATATATGTGGAGGAAAGCTTTATGATAAGATACAAGATAGATATATTTAAAGAACTGAGCAAGAATGGATTTAACCAGACACGGATACAGCGGGAAAATCTTTTGCCAAGACAGACAATGACGAATATCAAGGCTGGAAAGAGCATTACGTTGGAAACATTGAATAAAATCTGTATTATGTGTGGATTACAGCCGGGAGATATTATTGAAGTAGTTCCAACGGATGAGGAGATACAAAAATATTACCAGTAAAAGAAAATCCGATGTTTTCAATATAGAATACACCGGATTTTAATAATATTTTATATACTTTTCTTATGATTTACATATCTTCAGGCAGAAGCTCAATCATAAGCTGCATTTGAAAATCCTTGTCAGTAGCAGCGCGTTTTAAGTCCTCGAATCTGTTCAGATTTATCAGGATAGAGTTGAGAGTATTGACGCGGGTTTCGCCTTCGATTCTGCCTTCAATTCTGCCTTCGTTACGTTCTTCGTTTGCAATCTTTTCCATTATTTCACACATAACTTTCTGTCCCTCCTCTGTTTCTTTGTACCGGCGTTTGCTGCCGGAGGTAATGGGAAATTTATTATTGTACGCACTGTCTTCAACAAATACTTCCATCAGTTCCGATACTTCGGAGCCATCCCTTACTTTGGCGTTGACGTAAACTTCTTCAAATCCATTATCGGCTTTTTCACCTGTTTCCCTAATAACACGGTCCACATGATATAAAGGAAGATTTCCTTTAAAGACATCGAATCTGGAAATGAATACCACGCAGACATCGGGAACATCTTTGAACTTTTCGCCGGGATCTGTGAGGTTTGTTGTAAGGATTGCACCGTTATATCTGACACGTCGCTGGTGGTCGTCATCATTAGCACGTTGGACTTCAATGTCAATTTTTCGTCCGGTGCCAAGCACACATTTCGCATCAAGGATAACGGAACGTCCTTGTGGATTTGTACCGGCATATTGTGGAATGGCTTCTAATACTGTCAATTCTGTATCAGAAAGAATCACACGAAGGATTTCCTCACAGAAATTCTTATCTTCTGCCATTGTCCTAAACATAAGGTCATCAATCGGATTAAGTTTTTTTGCTTCCTCTCGGATTTTTGCTTTGTTGCTCATATATGATCCTCGTTTCCTGTTTGCAGCAAAAATCCATTGCTGTTAAATATAGTATACCATGATTTTTATGATACTCAACAAAATTTTTTAGGTAGAAATATATGGAAACGGAAGCAGATAAAATGATGAAATAGATGTTAGAGCTCGCTCCCTTTTTATGCTTTTTCTGGTTCATTTTATGTCCCTTTCCGATGTTATAAAATTAGGTGATTTTTTATAAAAGCGTATTGCAGGATATGGTACATTTCCGTCTATAAAAGGGGTTAGGGGATTTTTCCCCTACAAGCGATTTTGGCAGGTTTTCGCTTGCGGAAAATTGTCCAAAATCAAGGATTTGCATATGCAAATCCAGTGCTTGCTAAGTTAGGCGATAACGTATAAAGCGTCAGAGCCGATTTGCAGAAAAGTCAATAAAGTCCTGCAAATATTGAGGTCTTTATTGCAATATTTGATTATTGCCTGTATTCAAATTGGATTTATTTTATGATTACCATAGACTTATATGTGCATATGGGTAAAATAGAAAATGTTTATTAATGGGGAAACGCCTGGTTGCTTATTAAAAACTATCAGGTGTTTTCTTTTTTTAAAATTTTTTTAAAAAATTTTAAAAAGAGTATCCATTTTGGATACCTCCGGTGATTTATTAATATGAAGGGATAAATAAGAACACATTTTTGCGTAAGGGAGGTAGATTTTTGAAATAAGACTGAGAAAATATGACGACAGATTGTTTATAAGCGAAAAGAGGTGATATGGTGGAGCGAATGAAAA
>JAAVBM010000012.1 GCA_014803505.1 bacterium
CGCTCCCAGAGACAACCAGAACACTATCACAAACAGACCAATCACCAGACAGAAATTCAGCAAAGCTCCCAACCGATCGGTCTTTCCATCGTCCTGTACAAAAAACAGCTTCCTTTTCAGCTTCATTCTTCTTCCCCATCCGTATCATCGGCCAAATCAAAAAACCATTGGAACCCTAATTCATCAAACGCTTTTTTCTCTTCTGAAAGGTAAGTCTCTTCCAGCTTATCATAACCGCCGTTCTCACGGAATTCTTTCAAAAATGCATTCACCTGCTCCAGCAGTTCACTGTTGCCCTTCTGAACTGCAATTCCCCATTTTTCCGGCTCCTGAAAAGGAATAAATATTGCTTCAGTGGTATCTAAGTTCTTCTGCCAATTCCGGTAAATCGTAAGCTGGTCATAGATAAAACCATCCGCGCGCCCCTGTGCCACCTCGGTAACACAGGCGCTTTCATCCGGTAATACCATCAGCTCTGCGTTCTGTAGATTACTTTCGGCATAGAGATGTCCGGTAGATCCCGACTTTACAGCCATCTTCATTCCTGCCTGATTCAGATCTTCTATAGATGAAGCATCTGTATTTTTATTGACCAACACGGCTAACAGAGCATTGGCATAAGGATCAGAAAAATCTACCTGTTCCGCCCGGTCAGGCCGGATTGTCATAGAGGAAATCACAAGATCGGCGGTCCCGGTCTGCAGGGAAGGAATCAGGCCATCCCATGCCGTATTTTCGATCTTAATCTCACGGCCAATATACTCGCCAAAGGCTTTCATCAGATCTACGCTGACTCCTGTAGGCTCTCCTGCTTCATCTTTACCCTCAAACGGAGGATAAGCCAGCTCCATAGCCACTACCAGCGGCTCCTCTTTTTTTTCTTCTTTTCCGCAGCCGCCTGCCGCCAGAATCACTAACAGCAGTGACAACAATATACACATTCTTTTTTTCATAAGTAACATCCTCCCATATATCATTCGTTTTAATAAATCTTACACTCCTTTTGCCTGAACTGCCTGCACCGGACAGACTGTGTAACAGCCTCCGCACTCATCATAACTAACGCATCCCCCTTTCCTGCTTTTCTATTTTTTTATACTGCTGTGCAATATATTGTGCGGTTTCTTTCATCAGATCAAAATGAAACATTTCCGTATTGTCTTCCGAAACATTGGATACGGCATTCACATCAATAATTGAAAAACGCGAACCACTCTCGATGATGTCCAGACTGCCGAACCGGATATCCAAAATACTCATAGCCTCTATCGCTGCCTCCTGAATCTCCCGGGAACAATCGGAATAATCTTCATATTTTGAACCCAGATGATAAGCTGACAGTCCATTCTCTGTCACACTGCGCTTTACAATCAGGCGGCATTCTCCCCCGATTATTTCAATCCTGGTGAGGAACCCATATACCGGTTCTATATATTCTTCCACAATCATTTCAATATTGGGAAGCCACGGCAATGTTTCTTTCAACTCCTTTTCGCTATGTATGATATAAGTATGTGTTGTCCTGCCTCCACAATTGGGTTTTACGATACAAGGATATTTTAGTCCTTCAGGCAGCGCATTCAAAACATCTTCCAGTCCGAACCCTTCCTGCTTCTGAAAGGTTCCATATACTTCCGGCGTCGGAAGACCATGGGAACTTAGTACTCTGGCAGATAACTCCTTACTGACCTCGTAAAAATGTGCCTGATAAGGATTCAGCATTGGGATCTGCCTCTCCCTAAGATATGCAATCACTCCCGGCATCTGTTTTAACGACCTCTCATGACCTCGAAACTGCGCGCTGGCAAATACCCTGTTCACCACCAGATCGCACTCCAAAAACTGCTCCTGCGAAATCTCATCTTCCATACAGACCAGCCGGCAGGGAATCCCCTGTTCCTGAATCCTGCTTTGCAATGCATAAGTGGACCATTCCTCTGACTCATATAGCAAACTGATACTCACTGCATAATTCCTCCGCTTATACTCTTCTTTAGTAGTATTGTAACCATCGCTATTACTTCACCCGCAACACTATAACACAGTTTCGATGTAGTGTCAATGGTTACATCTATTCATTCATTTAATTTTTCGCTATATGCGTAAAATATTTCAAGGACCATGTTTCCATAGTCCTTGAATGTTGTGTCACCGCAGTGACGTTAATGCTTTCTCTTTTCTGTACAATTCTCCGAAATAGCTGTTACTTGCCAATAATTCCTCAAAAGTTCCGCTGCCGACAATCTTTCCGTCCCGGAATACAAAGATTTTATCAAATCCGCTGATGGAAGCCAAACGATGAGCAATCGCAATCACTGTGGCATTGCCTACCTGCTCTGTCACATTTTTTATGACAATGCTTTCCGTCAGATTATCCAGCGCCGATGTCGCTTCATCCAATACAACAAGATCTGAATGTTCAAACCACAGTCTGGCCAACGCTAACCGCTGCTTCTCGCCGCCGGATAAGCAGGCCCCCTTTTCACCAATTCTTGTTTCTGTTCCATTCTCCAATGATGTAATAAGTGGCAGCAACTGCGTACTTTCAAGCCCGACTCGAAGATCGGCCTCTAAAACATCCTTGTCAAACACCAGATTTTCTCTGACCGTGCCGTCAAAAACAGGCGCATCCTGTGATAAGTAAGATACTTTTTCATACAACGATTCCAAGGAAAACTTCTTTAACGGTTCATCATCAAACAGGATGTCACCCTTCTCATACTTAAGCAATCCGATCAATAACTTTGCCAAAGTGGATTTCCCGGAGCCCGATTCCCCGACAAACGCTACTTTCTCACCTTTTTGAATCGTAATGCTGATATTATTCAGCACTTTTTTATTTTCGCCGGAACCTTTTTCATAGGAAAATGATAAGTTTTCCACTCGAATATCGTTTGAAAATTTATCGAAAATAGCACCTTCCTGTAGCTGCTTATCTTCTTTTAAATCCAGCAAATCCGTAAACCGCCGCCATGCCGTTTTGTTCAACTTGTACTGCACATAGATGACATTAAAGATTGCGATCGGGGTATATGCATTATCAATCAATGTGATCAGCGCGACTACGGCTCCGACAGACAGATGTCTGTTGTTCCACGCATAGACTAAAATCCCAATATCCAGACAGGCAACCAGCAACGCAAATATGGTAAAAAATGCTTCATGGATCATGGTCATTCTAACTTTTGACGATACGATGATCCTCTTTGCGCCTGCTGCCTTCTTTACCTCGTTCGGGAATTGATGTTTCATGCGAAAAAGAGGCATTTCCATGAACCCACGCACAAGGAAATGATTGAGTTCCTCTTCATTGGTTAATATCTTCTCCTTGATCTGATACAGGCCTTTAAGCAGCAAATTGGTCACTATAAACACGACGACATATCCTGTCATCAGAAAATATGTTATTCTTCTGTCTATTCTCCGGATAAAATATAAGCTGAACAATATCGTCGGAAGCAGGTTCCTGACAACGCAGAACCAAAAGTCATAGAGCACTCCTTTTCCCGCATTGGCACCGTTCTCAATCTGTTGAACCAACTTGCCGGTTCCCAGTTTTTGGTATTCGGAATAATCCATTCTGCCTATTTTCCGCAACGCCAGCAATTTGAAATCCAGATAAATCTCATTGCCCAATTTCGCTGCCGGATACTCATCCAAATAGTTCATTCCGTAATTTACACAAAGAACAACTCCGTAAAACAGAAGCCCGTAAACTGTTATTGTCCGATCTGTCAATCCGTCTACGATCTTTTGAAAATAGTCCGCCTTATAATTTGCCGTGAACGCATTGAACAATCCGATCGCAAGATATACAATAATCCAATTTCTGTTACTTTTTAAAATTTCTTTCATATAGCGCATAACTGTACTCCTTTTCTAATATCAATATTTCCTTTGAAACAGTACAGTTGCGACTGTCAGCAAGTTCAATTATCCTCAGCACAATCTGCCAACAGTTTCAATCAACTGTACTGAGTAATTATCTCGGATATATTTCATATCGTGAATTCACCTCAAATCCTGTTCTATTTTTTAACGTTATCTATTATAGCACATTATTTCGTCTATGTAAGAGTGTCCGTATTTTTCCTTCTGTCCTTGTAATCATTATCATTGAAAAGGCAGTTACAAAATCCGCATCATCCTATCCCCGGATTTCATAACTGCCTTTTTCACAATCCTTATAAATAACCTCGTATATCCGCTGTCAGCTTTTCCTCCAAATGAATCAGCTTCTTTGCGATATCTTTGGACTTCTCATCCGCCGCCTGATACTGATTCAGATATTGGTTGAGCGATTTCACGCCCATGTTACACCCGTCGGTCATCAGATCCGCGATTGTCTGATCTGATTCATGCATGACCAGCTTAACATTTGTCTTAAGCCACGACATGCTCTTCGCCATAGGGTTCGGCTCCTTGCCGTCGTCATGATATTTCTCCAGAAGCTGCTGTATCTCATCTTTCAGCTTGATGTGTTCATCCTTGCAGTGGATCAGACACTTCTTAAAATCTTCACTGCTCACATAATCAAGCACATCGTTAATCGAATCAACACCCATCTTCACTCCTGCATCACATTCCCGCAATAATCTTATGGTATCCTGCTCTATCATTCCCTTGCCACTCCTTCGTCTGTGTATCGGATCCGGTTCAGGCAAATACCTGACACCCGAATCTGTATGATAGAATCAGTATGCGTAATCAGCGGATTTTTATGCATACAATAAGGAACCTGTATTCATATTCTGATAAAACGCTTAATAGTTCTGTGCGCTGATCTCAAAATATGCCTGCGGATGTGCGCATACAGGGCATACCTCGGGAGCTTCCATGCCAACCACGATATGTCCGCAGTTACGGCACTCCCATACCTTGACTTCACTCTTCTTAAACACTTCCTGCATCTCCACATTGTGAAGAAGTGCGCGATAGCGCTCCTCATGGTGTTTCTCGATCTCGGCTACCATACGGAATTTTGCAGCCAGTGCAGGGAATCCTTCTTCCTCCGCTGTCTTGGCAAAGTCGGCATACATCTCCGTCCACTCATAGTTTTCGCCCTGTGCTGCTGCCGCCAGATTCTCCGCCGTAGTGCCGATTCCGTACAGCTCCTTCACCCATATCTTAGCATGTTCTTTCTCGTTATCCGCCGTTTCCTGAAAAATCGCCGCAATCTGTTCAAAGCCTTCTTTCTTTGCTTTGGATGCAAAGAAAGTATAGTTGTTTCTCGCCGTTGATTCGCCCGCGATTGCCGCCTGCAGATTCTTCTCCGTCTGTGTACCCGCATACGGGCTCTTCTTTTCCGTCTCCGCCATAATGTTTTCCTCCATTCCAAGTGTAAGACTGACTAATCGTCAATCCGTTCCGCTTTTATTATTCCGGAATTAATCTAAAAATTCCACGCGTCCGGTATCAATGTGATATACGGCGCCGCATACTTTCAGTTTATCCGCATCCGTCAGTTTTAATCCTTCTTTAATGCGTGTAACACTTCTCTGTACATTCAGGCAGCTTGCCTTGAACTCATCCTTCTCTTCTCCGATTGCCGCCTTGATTTCATCGGTTATGTATTTCACGAAACCTGCCGGCTCACTGCCGATCGTTGCACCTACAGCACCGCAATGTGTATGTCCCAATACGACTACCAGGTTGCTTCCCAGATGATCCGCCGCATATTCTACGCTTCCGAGCTGATGATTGTCCATCACATTGCCTGCTACGCGAATGGTGAACAACTCTCCTATGCCTGCCATAAAGATACTCTCCGGTATTACTCTGGAGTCTGAGCAGGTGATCACGATCGCATAAGGGCTCTGACCCTCATCGCATGTCTTCTGTCTGATCTTAGGTGAGATATCTCCCGTGTTGCTCTCAGCCTCTAAATAACGTTTGTTTCCTTCTTTTAATTTGTCCATTGCCTCTGCTGCAGATAAATTCTGATGTTCCATAATCTCTTTTCTCCTTTCCGCTTGATAACCCCGTTCCGATCCCCGATCATACGGCGTTATTGCACTCATTTCTTTTGTTTGAAGTATACCATAAATCAGCAGTGAAATCATCTGCTAAATATTATTTACGCATATTTTGACAAAGACCGCCAACTGATATGATCCGCCGCGTATCCTCTCTATATCACCGGGAAATCGCAGCCGTTGCCTCCCGCAGCCACTCCAACTCTTCCCCTGCAAAATAAGGTGCCAGCGCCTCGTACACTTTCTGATGATAATCGTTCAGCCAACACAGTTCCCGCTCCGTCATCATTTCCGGCAGGATAGCATCTCTGTCAAAAGGAACCATAGTAAGAGGTTCCAGATACATGAACTGTCCGTACTCGTTCTGTTCTCCTTTGCGGCACAGCACAAGATTTTCATGCCGAACGCCGAATCGCCCTTCCAGATATATGCCCGGCTCGTTAGAGATCACCATGCCCTCTTCCAAGGGAATGCTCTGCGTGTTCTCCGAAATACGCCAATGAACCCGCTGCGGTCCTTCATGCACTCCCAGAATAAATCCCACGCCGTGTCCGGTGCCGTGATTGTAATCCAGTCCCTCTTCCCACATGGGCTCTCTCGCCAACACATCCAGATTCTGCCCGCATACGCCACCCACAAACTTCGCCGCTCCTAACGCCAGATGTCCCCTCAGTACGATCGTGTAATATCTCTTCTCTTCCTCTGACACAGTGCCTATGGCTATCGTCCGGGTGACATCCGTGGTGCCTTCCCGGTAATGTCCTCCGGTATCGGCGAGGCAGAAACTTCCGCCTACAACTTCCACATCCGTCTGCTCTGTGGGCTCATAGTGTACGATGGCTCCATGAGCGCCATATGCAATAATCGGTGCAAAGCTTGCCCCCAGATAACCTTCCATCTGTGCGCGGAATGATTCCAGTTTCTCAGCGGCACTCATCTCGGTAATTCTTCCCCCGGCTGTTCCTGCTTCTGTTTTCAGCCATCGGATCATCCTCGTTACCGCCACCCCGTCCTTGATATGCGCCGTGCGTATATGTTCCATCTCCTGCGGTGTCTTCACCGCTTTCATGAGTACAATGGGACTTGGCTTATCAACCCGCTCCGTATCCTCCGGCAGACTGTTCAGCAGGCTGTAGCTTACGGCCGCGCTGTCGGCCCATACTTTATTTCCTGCCGGAATATCATGCAATATCTGTTCTATCGCGTCATAGGACCTGACCGAAATCCCCGTCTGCGTTAATTTCTCCCGAATCTCTTCCGACAAGATCTGTTCATGGACACAGAGTACTGCACTCTCCTGCGTCACCAGCATATATGCCAGAAAAACAGGCGTATACTCGACATCATTGCCACGCAGATTAAGCAGCCATGCGATCTCATCAAGAGCCGTGACAAGCAGGACATCCGCCTGCTCTTCAACCATCTTTTCCCTCACATCGCGAAGTTTATCTTCCCTGCTTTTGCCCGCGTAGGCGACATCCACTTCCCATACCGGTTCCTTAGATATATCCGGACGGTCCGTCCACACGCGGTCCACCAGATCTTCTCCCCCCGCGAAAGTGATCTGCTTAAAGTCAGTCTTTTCCGCAATTTTATTTACAAAATCAGATGTGACGGTCCGCCCGTCAAAACCGATCACGCTTTTTTCTTCCAGCTTGTCACACAGATATTCCGGAATCTTGGGCACGTCCGGTTGTCCCGATTTCATCAGTGTAATCGGACTGTCTGCAAGCTGCGCTGCCGCCTGTATGAAATATCTGCCGTCCGTCCACAGCGCCGCCTCTTTAGACAGAACGATCAGGGTTCCCGCTGAACCGGTAAACCCTGACATATACTCTCTCGTCTTAAAATATTCTCCCACATACTCCGACCCGTGGAAATCATCCGTCGGAATGATATAGGCTGCAAGATTCCTCTCCTGCATCAGCTCCCGAAGAGCCTTTAATTTATCCTCAATCTTCATCATTGATAAACATTACCTTTCCAAGACTTATGTTATATACTGATCAACTCATACTGATCCGTTCCCAGCCCGATCTTCACCGCATGGGCGATGCAACTCTTCCACTCCGTATCGGGATGCGTCATATGGAAGTGGTCGTGTCCTTCCTCGTTACCGTGCTCTTTCAGGTTCTCTCCCAAGACACTGCTCTCCACCGGGGTCATCTGATTACACAGATCCGCACATGCCTGATCCAGCGCAACCGGATCAAAAGAAGCTAACATGCCCACATTGGGAATGATCGGAATATCATTCTCGGCATGACAGTCGCAGTTCGGCGACACATCGCAAATCAGGGAAACATGGAAGCAGGGACGATCCTTGCAGACTGCCAGGCTGTACTCAGCCATCTTATAATTGAGCACAGCGATAGAATCCGAAAAATCTGCGGCAATCGCATCCTTCGGGCAAACCGCCAGACACCGTCCGCATCCTACGCACTTATTATGGTCAATATGCGCTTTTCCATTCTCGATCACCGGTGCGCCATGAGCACAGATCCTGTCACATGCGCTGCAGCCTACACACGCTGCGCTGTTCACGCTCGGCTTGCCATCACAATGCTGCTCCATCTTACCTGCTCTGGAGCCGCATCCCATACCGATATTTTTGAGCGCACCGCCGAAGCCCGCCATCTCATGTCCCTTAAAATGTGTCAGTGAAATGAAAATATCCGCATCCATAACGGCATGGCCGATCTTCGCCTCTTTCACATACTCTCCGTTAATCGGTACGATCGTCTCGTCAGTGCCTTTAAGTCCGTCACCAATGATGACATGACAGCCTGTCTGATAAGGTGAAAAACCGTTTATGTAAGCCGTCTCCAAGTGATCCAGTGCATTCTTTCTGCTGCCCACATAGAGCGTATTGCAGTCCGTGAGATATGGCTTGCCGCCCAATTCTTTGACGTAATCCGCCACCACTCTGGCATAATTCGGACGCAGGAATGCCAGATTGCCGTACTCGCCGAAGTGAATTTTGATTGCCGCATATTTATCCGTAAAATCAATCGTCTCAAATCCGGCCGTCTTCATCAAACGATGTAATTTCTGTAACAGATTCTCATGTTCCGTTGCCTTAAATGTTGTAAAGTATACGTTTGCCTTTTCCATATTCAATCTCTCCTTTTCTTCTCAATACTAATCGAACATCTTAAAACGCTCGCTTATGATCGCATACTGTTCTTTGATCTTAAGGTACAGCCCGATCGTATTCTCTTTCTCTTTCTCAAATTCCCCTATGATCTTGTCATAGTTGCGTTCCAGACTGGTTACCACATTCCTGTTGATCTTGCCCCTGTCTGCATCGCCGTTCATGATCTCCAGTATCTTTTCCTTGCTGAACGCGTCCTTGTAGCTTCGCTTACCGTGCAGGGCGCTTAAGATATCCGCCACCGCGATAATCTGCTGCGCCAGCGTCAGGTCTTCCGCCTTCAGCCCCTTATGATACCCTGTGCCGTCCAGCTTCTCATGATGTCTGACTGCAATCTGCAATACCGCGTCATCCACGACTCCTTCCAGAATCATCTCCGTGATACGCACATGGGCTTTCATGATCTTCATCTCTTCATCATTCAGACGCCCCGTAGATTCCAGTATGTTGAGCGGGATCGCAATTTTGCCCAGATCATGCAGGAGCGCGCCGTAATGCAAGTCTCTTAAGTCCTTGCCGGACAGTCTGGCCAGTCTTCCCAGCTGCTCCGCGAAATTCACCGTAGCCAATGTGTGGATCACCGTGTGCTCACTTCTGAAATCAATGGTGTACACAAGCATTTCCAGAAAGCCTCTCTTATACTGCTCGGAGAAAGCACGCTTCGCTAACAACACATCCAGTTCTTCCCTGTATTTGCCGTTCACCAGATTCTCCGTGATACCGTACCGCTCCTCCGCCTTATGGAAAAGGTCAAGCGCGGCACCGGAGAACTTAATATCGCGGTATTTCGCGAAATACTCCGGCTCCAGCCTCTCGTCTTTCAGATGCAGGAAAGTGTCCATCTTATCCGCCAGACTGAGCATCTCAATTATATGCAGATAACGGCTCTGGATCAGGTTATGCCTGTTGTAATCCAGATGATGATACAACACTACCTCCGCCCTATCCCCCACGGGCGACAGATATTTTAAAAACAGAAACCCGTAGATGGAATGGGGCCACAGATTCTTCGTCTCAAAATCACTCACGTTCTTGACGTTATCTTCTTTATAAAGTCCGATATCGTGCAGAATGCCCAGCATGGTATAGTCCACCAGTTCCTGCTCCGTATAGTGCTGCTCCGTGTATGTATTCTCATACTCCATCATTTTATAGAGGATATAGCCGGTAATCTCCCCGTGATTCATAATCTTATTGTTAATGATACCAAGGGTTTTTCTGATAATCTCGTTGACATCTTTACTACTGATTACACTCATTCGTATGTCTTCCCTTTCCTATACATCAAACAGCGTTCTTTACCACTGCTTTAACGCAGTTATAGACATTTTATCATTTTTTCATTCTTCTGTCCTCTGTTTCTTTGAAATTTATTTTCTCAATTTTTGAATTCGGATTTTTTCCGGTTTTTCCTTATTTTTCTGTTTGCAAACATATGTTCGCATGCTATAATAACAGTAAATCTGCAGGGCAGATTAACTGTTACTAAATTTGCTTCGCAAATTAACTGTGCGAGTTTGCTTTGCAAACTCGAAAATACGCCAGGAAATTTCTTCTCGCATAAAAATGAGTGAAGAATACGGATACGATATTGTTTGAAAGGGGTCGGTTAACATGGAACAGCAGCGTACTTATCTGTGCATTGATTTAAAATCTTTCTACGCCTCTGTGGAATGCGTGGCTCGGGGCCTTGATCCTATGACCACTAATCTGGTCGTAGCAGATCCGGAGCGTACCGAAAAGACGATCTGCCTCGCCATCACGCCTGCCATGAAAGCACTGGGCGTAAAGAACCGCTGCCGCCTCTTCGAGATTCCGAAAAATGTGAAGTATCTGACCGCACCTCCACGCATGCAGAAATACATTGACACTTCCGCGGATATTTACGCGATTTACTTAAAATATATTTCCAAAGAAGATATCCACGTATACTCCATAGACGAAGCATTCATGGACGTTACGGATTATCTGACGCTGTACCGTCTGTCCGCCCGTGAACTCGGACAACGGATCATGGAGGACATCTACCATGCCACCGGCATAAGGGCAACCTGCGGCGTAGGAACGAATCTGTATCTTGCCAAGGTAGCCTTGGACATCACTGCCAAGCACGCCGCTGATTATATCGGAGAACTGGATGAGGAAAGTTACCGCCACAGTCTATGGAATCACAGGCCCCTCACCGATTTCTGGCGCATCGGCGCAGGTATTGCAAGACGTCTGGAACCCTACGGCATCCGAACCATGCGGGATGTTGCCGAGGCTGACGAGGATCTCCTCTATCGCCTCTTCGGAATTGACGCAGAGCTTCTCATTGATCACGCATGGGGACGCGAGCCTGTTACTATGGCCGATATCAAATCCTACCGCTCTCACACCAACTGTATCAGCAGCGGTCAGGTACTCGGCTGTGACTATTCTTTTGAAAAAGGTCTGCTGGTTGTAAAAGAAATGACGGATCTGCTCTGCCTCGATCTGGTGGATAAGAATCTGATTACCAAATCCGTCACCCTGCATGTGGGTTACTCCAATCGACTGAATGTTCCGTCCGCCCACGGTACGATGACGCTGCCCGTGGAGACGAATTCCGACCTGCTGCTCATCCCCGCCGTGACAGCCCTCTATGAGAGGATCGTCAACCCCGGATACGGTATCCATCGTGTCAACATCACCTGCAACAATGTCATGCCCGAAGAATACCATCAATATCATTTCTTCGTGGACGGGGAAGAACTGGAACGCAGCCGCAAGATGCAGCAGGCGGTCCTGACTATTAAGAATAAATTCGGCAAGGACGCTATCCTGAAAGGTATGAACCTTGAAGAAGGCGCTACTACAAGGGAACGGAATCATCAGATCGGAGGACACAAAAGTGGCGAGTAAACCTAAGAATAAAATGCCTATAGAAGAACGTGCCAAGCAGTTCATGCCTTTTGCGGCGCTGAAAAGCCTGCCGGAAGCGCTGGCCGCCAAAGAGAAAATCACTGTATCGAAAATAGAATTGTCCGAAGAGATGGCCGAAGAACTGGACCGGCAGATGCATATACTCACCAAAGGGCAAATCGCTGCCGTCGTATATTTCCATAAAGACGAATATATCAAAATTACCGGCATGGTCGCCCGCATAGACGAAACAAGCCGGATTCTGCAGATTGTAAATACGAAAATAAATTTTGATGATATCCTTGAGATCGCATTCCCGGATCAGAATATCTGAGACCGGACTATACAGCCCTTGAAACGCCCGCTTCTAATTCCAACAGATACCTCTTCGCTTCGATCCCGCAGGCATATCCGCTGATATCCCCGTTCTTGTGGATTACCCGATGGCAGGGCACCATAATCATGATCGGATTACGATTATTGGCCTGCCCCACCGCCCGCTGCGCCTTCGGATTGCCGACCGCGGCGGCAATATCCTCATAGCTTCTGGTCTCACCGTAGGGAATCTTCTGCAGCTCGTTCCAGACGCGCTGTTGAAATGGGGTTCCCTCACCACCGATGGGCAGATCAAACTGCCTTCTTTTGCCTTGAAAGTATTCATCGAGTTGACGGCACGCTTCGTCAAGCAGAGAGGAACCGATGTGTCGCATATAAACCTCATCCCTCTGCAGATTAAGGTGCGTGATTTTTCCATTTTCTTCCCTGATGCACAGTAGTCCGAAGGGGCTTTGATAAAAGCACTTTTTTTCCATATTCCAGCTCTCCTTAATTTCCATCTGATTTATCATTTATGCCCACTTTCGAACTCTTAAATATCCCCGGATCCCACAGTGTAAACATTTTTTATTACTACTTCACAACCCACCGCACATTTCCATTTAGAACCTTCTTTTCCTTCCTGAGTTACTGAACGATCCGGTTCTGAAAAACTCTCTATTTCAATC
Organism: bacterium; assembly: GCA_014803505.1. Lineage (GTDB taxonomy): Bacteria > Cyanobacteriota > Vampirovibrionia > Gastranaerophilales > Gastranaerophilaceae > Zag111. The sequence goes on from JAAVBM010000012.1 coordinate 13,017, forward strand.
TTATCCTGCTCCCCTCGGACTTCTTTGGACTCCCTGGCATCATATGCACAATGATATACTGCACTCAATAAAGCTTTCCCATTCTACTATTTCATCTTACAACAATGTTTTTATGTTTGTTGGTATAACCATAATTTAACTTTCCCTCGACAAATCATTCCTTCAGTCTATTTTCAATTTTCTGCCAATGCCTTTTTACTTGATTCCTAATCTCACAATTCAGCTCTTTACTCTGGCTAAAAATCTTATCTGCCTTATACGCATATGTAAGAAAATTTCCATGTTCCCTCGGATTTTTTCCTACTCCTAAATGGGTATAAGATTGATATATAGCTTTCCTACCAGCATTAAAAGCTTTTTCATCTTTTGCTTTTTTCACTCTTTCTATTTTTCTGTATGCTCTACAATAGTACTTAAACAAACTCTTCTCTCTAATACGAACATTTTTGCCATCAAAAGTAAATCCAAGATAATTTATAAGGTTGCTTGCTCCCATTATCTTTTCCACTTTTCCATTATTATAAAAGAAATGCTCTGTTTTATCTTCATTTAAATCCAAATTAGGAATTTCATCTCTTACAGCATAAACAAATTCATCTACCATTCTATCTGCACCATTTAGTACTTCCTCTTTGGTCATAGGTATAATCATAATAATATCATCGCAATATCTTCTGTACATTCCATGATGTGAAGTAACAAAATCATTAATTTTCTTATCAAAATCGACCATATAAACATTTGCGTAAACTGCACTAATCGACGATCCCTGAGGAATCTGATAATTCTTAGAATTTGTCTTTAAATGTTTTTTCTTAATTTCATGAAATTCCGCCGTCTCAAAATATTTATCCATTTCGCGCATATCGCGTCTTAACTTGCCTTTTTCTGCTTCAATATCGTCTGCTTCAATATATGAAAAATGTATTAAGTTCTTATATATTGCATAATCAGCAACATCCAATGAATCTTTTCCTATAACACTCTTTATTTTTTCCTTCAAATATTTGTGGTCCAGATTATCAAAAAACTTACTAAAATCTCCCACAAAAATATAAGCTGTTTCACAATTTACTATAAATTCAAATACTTCTTTCGCAAAATCAATATTACATTTTCCCGGAGTACAATTTCTGTATGCTATAGATGCACGATTCGTTCCATTTTTTTTCAAATAAGAATTATATTTATTATTAAGGCGATTTCCATAATACTCATAAATATACCTATCAATATGAGCAGCATAGTAAATATCTCTTTCCTTAAGTTTTATATATTTATTCCCATTTGTATCATTGGTGTACTTATTAAATTTCATCCGAAAGTGAATAAAAGGATAAAATCCGTGCTTACCAACCCATTCAATATTTTCTACCCTCTTTTCATAATCCTTATGATGCTTTTTTTCATCAAAGTGCGTATAATATTTATCTTTATATACTTCTCTACTCATATCTTCTCCTAAAAGCTTACTGACTAGCGACCGGTAGATATCTAATATCAGCAAGCATTAAAATCAATTGGACCTCATTTTCATAAGGAACTCTACCATCCCCCAAATACGATGTGTTGTATGATATTATTAACAGCTACTTTAATGAACTGATAACAGGAGGGCATACAATGGACAACATAATCATTAGCATTATCAACTGTATACTATTAATTCTGGTCAAGAACGTTCTTGACATAGAATACAAAATACCCTTATAGCCACTTCTATAAGGCGAGAGAAATTAAGCACATATAATCTGCGTTTTAATCCGCAGTCCATCTACCTTCAAAGTCCGTAGTATCTAGCTTCAATCCAGTATTTATCTGATCAACCAACTGCTTTCCGCCCGGTAATAATTTCAAGGCACTGAATTGTGTTTTTACTGCCGCACGAAGATCCTTTAACGAACCTTTCGCTTTAATCCAATTCTGTGGGCTAAATATTTTTCCACTCTCTACTGTCTCCGAAGATGCATTTTCAAATGCCATATTCAAACACTGTCCAGCCATATCAACCACTGTATCAAGTAAATTATTCTCCTTCAATTTCCCATATGCCTTTGTAGGATTAGGGACAGATTCTGGCATCCGATTTACTTCACAGAAAAAAATCGAAATTGCATACAAATGGTGATGCGGAGCATATGCTTTCATAGCTAATAATGAATCGTTTAAACCAAGTGGATTATCATTTGTCCATCTTAATGCTACACATTTTGAAAGTTCATTTAATGCCTGTATATTTTCTGGCTCATAATCCTTTCTAAATATCTGGTCAAAGTATTTATCAAATATTTTTGTTTCACTATACGATATAGTTGGGCGCTGCGAATGCCATGCAATGAGCTGTTTTCCAAGTTCAGTTAAATCCACAATGTGGTTCGTATTATACTTAGCCGGTTCTGCCTGCTCACCACGCTTTGTAATAAAATAGCCATCTGTGTAACATAACTCATACGATTTTTTCATTGCAAGCACATATTTATCATTGCTACGCAAATCCCGCGCTTTCACTGCACTTTGAGAATTGGTACATGTACTAATCTTGTCAGCTTTGTCAGGAACAGAAATTTCATAAAATTTAAACATAATATAACCATCTTGTGAATTTCTTACTGCTTCGCTACAACTAAATATGGTGCTCAATGATTGACAACCATTTACAACATTTAATTCTTTCACGCTGAGAATCCCAGAATTCACTCTTATCTGTGAACAAATTGCCGTAACACCATTATGAAAAAAGAAAAAATCTTCCGGATCCTTCTTCAATGTTGCAGCAATTCCTTTGTTTACTTTATTACTTGTACCTAGTGACTGACGTACATTCTTCCTAAACAAACTTCCATCCTTAATTCCAGGAATCTTAATACACTCTTTTAAAGGTATTGCCGCAATAACAGCCTTGGTTCCGCCAATCATAATTTCCATACACTTTGATGAATCAATTCTGAATTCATGATTTATATATGGTCTATTTTTATTAAGTGCTTCATCATATTTATATTTTAAAGTCTCATTATCCACAAGAATAAGATTTGCGCTAAAAATTGTATCCTCTGATATCTCCTTTTGGAATATTTCTAGGTCATTTTTCGCTGAATCAGTCAATTCTGATGTAGTAATCAATTCAAAGCAAATCTCATAATTATCCTCTAACGCCGTTGCTACTTCATTTATTTTAACTTTTAATTTTTCATTCGCATTTTCCTGTAATTTCTGCAAATCTTTGATCTGTACCCATGACGCAAGTACTTCTCTTAGTGGCTCTGCATTAACAGTTTCACCTGAATAGTATTTACCCTGAATTATATAAATAGTGGATGCATCATTATCAATATACACTGCATCTATCTGCTTATCACCAGCCCCATCTGTAATGCAGTCTTTTGCTTCTATTGTATCCAGATTATGTATATTTCTTAGATACCAAGCAACAAAACGTTGTCCATCGTTTGGATAATTATCTTTATAATATTGCTGTGAAATCTCATTCAGTATTTTGGCATACATGACCCTTTCTCCTTTTCAACTATTTTTATCTTTCAATAATATTATACTAAATTTATTTTACATTTTTCGTTTATATTGGTCAATAACTTACGTTCAATATTTTTCTGCAAAAGCCAAAAGTTTAACCAATATTCTCCTTGACTCATACAGACTATTATGATAGTCTATATCCGAGAGGCAGACTATTCCGATAGTCCACTCTCAAGATACACTCTATTGCAATAGTCAGGAAAATGTTGTCGGCGCAGACACATGCGCAGAAATGAGGATTACCATGAAACTGTTTGATTCAGAATTAAAAGTGATGGAAGTCTTGTGGGAACAAGGTGCCAAGCCCGCCCGTGAGATCGTAGATATTCTGTCTGAAAGTATCGGCTGGAACAAAAACACCACCTATACCGTCATAAAGAAATGCGTTGAGAAAGGCGCCATAGAACGCGAGGAACCTAATTTCCTGTGTAAGCCGCTTGTCACGAAAGACGAGGTGGCGCAAAGCGAAACCGAACAGCTTATCGACAAAATGTTCGGCGGTTCCAGCGAACTGTTCTTTTCATCTTTTCTCAAAAACCAAGGAATTTCCGAGGCGGACGCCGCACGTCTGGCCCGGATGATTAAGGAGGCGAAATAATATGTTGCATTTTGGAATGAATATGCCCTTTATCCTGATGATGTTCTACGGAAGCGTGATGATTCTGATCGTCCTGCTCTTCCGCATACTGTTGAAAAAGAAACTGCCGAAATTCGTTTTTCCGATCCTATGGTGCGTAGTGCTGGTACGTCTGCTTATACCTTTTTCCTTAAGCAGTCCGCTCAGTATCAAAATATCCGGAGACTCCCCTTTATCATCTGCTATTGAAATAATCAATTCGTTTGGGGGAAATATCGCTGACACGGTAATCTCTACTTATAATGAAGCAGCTACGGAAAATATCTCTGCCGGAACTGCTTCCATAACAGAGCCGATAAAAAATCTCGTCATCAGCTATTCCAAACTGGGAACCGCCTCCCAGACAGCCCTAATGAAGGACCACGGAAGCATTGCCTCCACAACAGAAACCGCTTCCCAGACAACTGCCATAGAAGATTTCATATATGAATCTCCGCATACTGCAGTCGCGGTTGGAACCGGCACAGAAGCCTCGATGATTACCTATGATTATCTCGATGCTTACGCCGAGGATTCCGGATTACTATATGTTTTTCGCCGCTTCTCGCTGCAAGCCGTTTACTGCATTGGCCTTTTGCTCACCCTCGGTGTTCTGTTATTCCAGAAATACCGTTACTCTTTGAGACTGAAAGATTCTCTTCTGATCGAGCATAATGAAACAATAAACACCCTCCTGCGGGAAATGGACATGGGGCATATACTGGTCTTTACCAATGACGAGATCGCCTCCCCGCTGACATGCGGATTATTTGCACCGCGCATCTATCTGCCCACACGCATGGATTTCCAAAACAGGGAACTTCTGCGCCATATCCTGATGCATGAGACCATGCACATTCGGCACAAAGATAACCTTGTTAAAACCTTCATGCTCGTAGCGCTTGTCCTCAACTGGTTCAATCCTCTGGTATGGCTTATGGCAAAATGCCTTGCCACAGATCTGGAGACTGCATGTGACGAAGCGGTTCTTAAACACTGTCAAGACGAAGACGAACGGAAAAGCTACGCTTACAGCCTGCTTGCCATGGCGATCACCGGCAGCCGAACCACACTGCTCTACAGCGCTTTTTCCAAGACGGAGGTTGAGAAACGTATCCAAAGTATTCTTCATTACAGGAAAGCCTCTGTCATCCTGCTAATTGCCGCTGTTTCGTTTATGACATGCAGCACAGTCGCCTTTGCAACCTGCGCACAGGCACCCTTTTCTCCCTACCTGACCAGTACATGTGCCAGCGACGGTTCCCGATGGGGTGTTAAGGTTTATACCACTCGTGATCTTACTCTGGGAAAAGATGCACAGAAACGCGCGGAAGATATCGTGTTCAATGTTCTGCGCACAGATACCGACAGCGATCCCATACGCATGGATGAAGAGATGAGAACTGCTTTGTCCGATGAATTCCATGTAGAGAAAAGTGCTTTTCGTACCGATTTCTCTCTATGCTTAAACGAGGAGGAACTGAAACAAGAATATGCGCAATGGGAACTTGTCCGTGACGAATCCGGATTCTATCAATACAAAGGAGAACCCGTCCGCATCTTTGCCGACAAAATGGTAGGCAGGTATCATTCCAGATCAGAAGGTGTGGTTGATGTTACTGTTGAGAGAGACCGATTTGGGTATATTACCGAGTTAAGGACACAGCGGGCAGGTGATGATGATTATGACCGTCAGACATACCGAACAATTTGAACGTAACCGGGCATACTCTTCCGCAGCTGGGCTGTCAAATGATGAAGCAACCGCTATAGAATACGCCCAGTGACCACACGACTTACCACAATACAACTATCCCTCATAATTGAGGGATGGTTGTACGATAAACAATTCATGACACCGGCTTACTGGCAAAGTTTTGCCACCACCTGATTAATCACGCTTCCCTCCGCCTTGCCTTTCAGCTCCGGCATCACTGTCTTCATGATCAGTCCCTTATTTTTCTGTGCTATCAGATCAGTATATTTTTCCGTCAAAAATGCCTCCACTTCCTCGGCGGACATCATCTTCGGTGCATACTCCTGAAAGATATCATATCTGGCCTGATACTCCTGACGCAGATCTTCGCGGGAATCCGGACAACTATCCAGCTGCTCCTTCACCGTCTTGATTTCTTTCAGGATCACACGATCCACGATCTCCTCCGTGATATTGTCCCGAGTGCCCTCATCAATGGCAACCTTCTTGGCTGCTGAAACCAGTGCGGAGATGGCGTCCTTGCGCACTTTGTTCCGCTCTTTCATGGCAGCAATCATATCCTTCTGTAATTGTTCAAACTGCATTGTATTATCCTCGCTTTCTCAGAAATATTTTTACATATGACGCGATCCAAACCGCAACGAAATATTCCTTTTTCACAGGTATACCACTTAAAGCCGGCAAATGCAAGCGCATTTCCGCTCACATATAACCATAATATCTGGCTTCGCTCCTTTTTTCCGGCTATAATATCCCATAGTGTGCCGTAAACACTTTCTCATATCTGCTACACTCTTTCTCAGTTTTACTAATCGAATCGCAAGCCTGTCGGCAATCCATCGTGTACGGGTGGACTGTTATACGTCCCTTGTCCGCCTTGAATGCATCTCCCGTAAACAGATACTTCTCATCCACCGCATACATTGCGGAACCTTTTGTATGACCGGGCATCCATATGCTGCGCACTTTGTGCCCACACAGCTCCACTACCTCGTTGTCCGGCAGATAAACGACCTTGTCCGCACCACACACCGGAAGTTTATTTTTATTCATAAGCTGTCTGTATGTGCTTCCGTCTATCATCTGCTTCTCCTGCTCACTCATATAGATCGTCGCATTTGAAAATAACGGAAGAGAGGCCACATGGTCATAGTCCGTGTGGGTAAGAAAAACCCCCAGAATATTCCCCGCGTCGATCGACAGCCGCTCCATCTCCGACTGTACCGCCCTGCTGTCAGAACCTGCATCCACTACGATCCAATTCTCACCTGCCGGTATAAAAAACAGATTGTTGCTGCGGTTCTTGATGGCTGTGATATCAGTACCCTCGACTTTGCCGCTGGGTAGCGGGTGCATGAAGCACATGGGCAGAACCGCTACCAGTGCTATAATTACAATGAGAATGATAATGGCTGATAATATGTACATTGTTTCCTCCGATTTTACATTATTTCAATTTATGGCAAGTTTTTCTTCAGTAGTCATAACATAAGCAACCTGAATATAATATCTCAGACTGTTTTAACTGTTCAAGGTACACATCTCTCCTCATTTCCACAGTGTCACTCCTTATTTTTGTGTATTGCACGATTTTTAGTAATGTCATTCTAACGCTAAATGAATTTTAACGCAATGGTCATTACTATTTTGTATATTTGCACTTTTTCATGTAAACAGCAAACATCCCAAAGAAAACAGATGAAATAAAAAAACTTCTGCCCCTCAGTATTGAAGACCAGAAGTTTTCTTCTTGCACCCACTTATTTTCATACATTGTATCAGTCTACATGCTTCCGTCACCGCCCATTAGTCTCGTCATTTCTTCGATCTGCTCGAGGGGAAACGGCGGAGCCGTAAGAGGCTTCATCGCAATCGACATGAGCTTCATGGGATTGTCGTCCGCTGCCACACGGTTAGAACTGAAACAGCCGCACATACGACAGCGATGAATGATCGCCCATTCTCCGTCCTTCCTAACCCACACAGCTACCGGCTCCATATGTCCGCCGCAGTCGGAAGCCCTGTCTCCGGGTTCGATATCTACATGCAGGCTATTCAGACAGTTCGGGCAATGATTTCTGTGATCGCTGCCCGCGCCCTCCGGCACTACCGGACGTCCGCAGACTTTGCATGTAAATGATTCGTTGCATGCATGATTTTTATAGTAACCCTTTTCAAAAGATTTTCTTTTATTTTCTCTATTCAATTGTATGTCCTCCTAAAGCTCGTCCAAAATGTTCCTGAAACAAACCTATTGGGAGGAGATGTCTGTTCTACACCAACCTCCCGGTCAGCGCGCCGACTCCTTATAATTATTGTTCTTCATGTAACAATGCTCCTTCCTATAATGTCAAGCCCTAAATCATTGATTTTTCAGGCTTTTCTTTAAATATTTACCTCATAAAACAGAGCCCAAAGTGTATGACAGTCATTGTATCTTATACTGAACAGCCAA
>JAAVBM010000013.1 GCA_014803505.1 bacterium
GGCCGAACCCTGACTGGTGGTATGCCCGCCAGGCTGAAATGGGGCGCAAAATGTCGGCCCGCATGCGTGAATTGGGCATAGAGCCGGTTTTGCCCGGATTTGCCGGAATGGTGCCTGACAATTTCCAGAAAAAAACCGGCATCGCCGCGACGAGCCAGGGGGGATGGTGTGGTTTCACCCGCCCCTATATCCTTGATGCCACCACTTCAAAATTTCCTGACGTTGCCGCCAAGTATTATGCTCGGCTAAAGGAAGTTATGGGCGAAAGCAAGTATTACTCCATTGACCCATTCCATGAAGGCGGCGCAACTCCCTCAAACGTTGACAAGGCCTATAAGAATCTCTATAATGCCATGGACAAGGCCTCGCCCGGCTCTCATTTCGTCATTCAGTCATGGCAATGGAGCGGCGACCAATATAAGAGCCTTGACAATATCCCCAAGGGGAAGCTTCTTGTTCTTGACCTTTATAGCGACGGGCGTCCCGGATGGGGCAATTATAAAGGCCACGAAACGGTTTATTGCACAATTTTCAACTTTGGGGGCCGCACGGGCCTCTTCGGTCGCTTCAACCGCATTATTGACGGATACTTCGAGGCGCGGGAAACGGCTTCCGTGTTAGGCATCGGCGCCGCCCCGGAGGCCATTGAGCAAACTCCGGTAATGTATGACCTGCTGTTTGAGCTCCCCTGGCTTTCGGAGAAGCCTGATGCCGCGCGATGGATGGCCGAATATGCCGCGCGCCGCTATCATGCCGAGTCGCCTGAAGCCGCCGAGGCCTGGGAACTTCTCCGCACATCGGCCCTTGACTGTCAGAGCCAGCTCCAGGGCCCTCATGAAGCAATTGTCTGCTCCCGGCCCGCTTTGACTGTCAATAAGGTCTCAACCTGGGGCTCGGCCGAGATTTTCTATGACCGCACTCTTCCCGTGCGCGCTGCTTATAAGCTCTATGACGCCAATCTGCAGGGCGAAAATTATAGCTATGACCTGGCCGACGTGTCGCGCCAGGCGCTGACTGACTATGCCAAGAGCCTGCTTGACGGTATTCGCCAGGCCCATGCCGCCGGCAATACTGCTCTCTTCAATCAGCGGCGTGATGCTTTCCTTGAATTGATTCTTGACCTTGACCGCCTGCTTTCAACCAATTCGCTCCTCACCCTCGGCCACTGGACCGCGCGTGCGCGCGCAATGGCCGATGAGGGCGAAGGCACTACGGCTACTGATGCCGACTGGCTTGAACTCGATAATGCCCGCACTCTGATATCCACTTGGGGCCCGCAAGGAGCTGCCGAGGGTGGCGGACTCCGCGATTATAGTTACCGCGAATGGGGTGGCATGCTGCGCGATTTTTATTATCAGCGCTGGAAAACATGGTTTGACAACGGAATGCAGGCCCCTAACGGCGGATGGTTCCAATGGGAATGGAATTGGGCGCACTCTAACCCCGGTACTTATTCATCAGAGGCTCAGGGCGATACCCGCACGGTTGTTGGCGAACTCATGCCCAAGTATTTGAGCCGATTCACTCCCCGCCAACTCGGCGCCGGTGAGACTTTGCAGCCCTATTTCATTGACCGACTGCTTTCTACTGATGCTACGGGTAAATTCTTTGACTGTGCGTCGCCCGGCGCGTTGTACTCTCCCGATATTGAGGGCGCCGAAGTGGCCGAAATTGCCGTCGATTTCAGCAGAAACGGACGCTATGAGGCCAACGAGACTCAGTCAGGGAGTGCTTTCATGATGCCTGACAATGCTCCGGTTGGCGAGCGTATGTGTCGAATCACGCTGACTGACGGCACTGTCTTCACCTTCACTCTGAAAAGCATTGTGAAGATTACCGAGCCGCGCACCGTCAGCGTCGCAACGGCTGATGCCAAACAGGGCTCCGTTAGCATTGACGGCGCTGATGCTCTGAGCGTTACGGGGACTGACCCGGTTATTTGCCGCGCGACATCATTTGATGAATATGACTTCAATCATTGGACCGATGCCGCCGGAAATTACGCCGGAAATGATAACCCCATGACCTATTATGGCCGCGAAAATGCCTCATTTACCGCTCATTTTGCTGTTAATAAATGGGGAGTACCGCCAACTGACGGATATGCCGATAAGTCAACCGTCATGGCTAAGAAACAATATATCAGCTCAATGTCATTTACCCAAAATGGCGAAACCAAGGAGATTTACTCTACTTCCTCGGCCCCTGAGCGCCAGTTTGTTCAGATTCCCACTCGAATCAAGGCTGCTCCCGGCGGCGAATTTACCCTTGAGTGGGCGGATGCCGGCGGGTTGAGCGACCTTAAGCCCTCAGCCTTCGTTGACCTCAATGGTGACGGAACATTTGAATTGAACCCGGCAACGGAACTTCTGGCCGTCGGCAACGGAACTCTCCATGTGCTTTTGCCATACTCAACCGCGCCGGGCACCACTCATCTGCGCCTGCGCTTTGATAGCCCGTCAAACGTTGCTGACCGTGACGAAGAAGCCGGATGTATGCGTCCCGACGGACTGACTGACCGCTTTGTTTATGAACTCCTGCTCGAGGTGGTCGACTCGCCTGACTATGCCTGCAAGGTGACTTATGCGCCTAATGATGATGCCTATGGCTCAATGCGCTCCGAGAATGAAACCATGGTTTATAACTCCGGAGAGGAAGTGGTCATCACGGCATTCCCCGCCGCCGGATGCATTGTGAAGCGCTGGGTTGACAATCACGGGCGCGAACTCCCTGCTCAGTGGATTGCCGATAACGGCCTGAGCGTCAACTTCAAAGCCTTTGATAACGCGCACATCACCGCCGAGTTTGAACCGCTGCCAATTCAAGTCAGCGGATGGTCATTCGGATGGGAAGGAATGGCCGGCGGAAAGGCTCGCCTGAACCGAATCATTGAGCGCGGTGACTCTCATCTTGACCTTTCGGTGACCACTCCCGCCGTGGGCTCAATCGTTCCCGGACTGTTTGCTGACTGCGGGAATCTCACCGAAGTGACCCTCCCGGAAGGAGAGCTGACCGCCGACGGGGCTCAAATCTTTTCAGCGAAAATCACCGGCGACGGAACAAGAAATAAGATTACGAACCTCTCAACGGCCATTGCCGGAACTGATAGCTGGGTGATGATAATTGAAGGCACGGCCACTTCAGGCGCCTCGTTTGATGATTATGGCTCCGGACTTTACGGCAATGGCACAGACTGCCTGGCCGAGAATTTCAGTGGCGGTTGGAGTCAGATTTTCCTCAAGAAAGATGGCACTGTCAGCGTCAAGTGGGACTCGGCCGATGCCGTTATATTCTCCGGAGTGAAAGTCAGCGGCAAGTTTACTATCCGGGGCGAATATGACGCCTCGGCCAAGCAGCTCCGCACGACGGTTACGAGCAATGGCAACTCGCAGACTCAAACCCTGACCAACTCCTCTGAGATGAAGGAAATCAGCCGCTTCGCAACCGCCCTTCCCCGAGGAATTGACATGACTCTGACGTTCCGCAAACCGGATGCCTCCGTAGTGCCCGGCACTCTCTTTGCCGGAGTTCCTTCAATCATGGATTTCCATTGCATTGAAGGCTCAAAGGTCTATTCTGAGAAGGACGGCGTGATTTATAAGCCTAAGTCAACCCGCGTTTGGGCCTATCCGGAAGGACGCCTCAGCCGCCCGTTCACTCTGAAAAAGTCTACCGCGTATGTCGTTGCTGACCCTGCTGATGATGCTGACCTGACCGTAACGTCCGTCTCATCGCCTGAAAATCCTTATGCCGCCCTTTGGGCCCTTGAAAATGGCCATATGGTTCATGCCAATTCCGGGCTGTATCTCTCTGCTGATGGCTCCGCAGTTGATGCCTCCGGTGCAGAGTTCGGTTATGAGCTTGTTTATGGCTCGGGAATGCCCTCATTTAAGCTCACTGCCGGCAAGAAAACGCTCACTTTCAAGTTTGAGCCACTGACGGAGATTCTTGTCAAGTCCTTCCCGGCCGCCATGACTTTGCCCGTGAATATCAAGGTGCCCTCAGGGGTGAAAGTGGGATATCTGACCGGCATCGACCCGGAAAAAGGCGCGGTCTACGGCGAATTTTTAGCCGGCGACGTCATTGCCGCCTCAATGCCCTTCGTGGTAATTTCTGCCGAATCAGCCGAGGCTAAACTCCCCGTCGTCGGCGGAGAAGCTGGCGGAGTCAATTTTGAAACCATTGCCTCCGGAGTGCTCGCCCGCCGCGCGAATCAGCAGCCCGCATTTGTCTCTTTCGGTGCCAGATTTGTCAAGTCTGCCGAATGGCCCGCCAACAGTATTGTGGTCCCCGTAAGCGTTGTCCCCGCCTCGCTCGGCGACTCCTTTGCCTTTGACCTGACTGCCGACGGACTGACTGAAATCTCCATTTCCGGCAATGCGCCCTTATTAGACATCCTTGGCCGCCCCGTAAAAAATCCCTCCCGAGGTCTTTACATCACTCCCTCCGGCACGCGCCTTATCCGCTAAGTTAAATCCGTTAAGTAAACTTATTTTGCGAGTTTTATGTTATAATGGTGAATAAAAAAACATCAGATTATTATGACACGCAAAGAACTTACCTCTATCATAGCGGCTCAGGTGGCCGAAGTTATCAACAATCCTGAAACCTGGGGTGTTGACCCTCAGTTAAGCATCATCCCGACCACTCTCTTGGTGGGCGTGGAGCGTCATGCTGATGCCGAGCGGGCCATTGAATTCAGTAATGAGGCCATTGAGGCCGATGCAGTGGAAGACGGTGACTATTCTGAGGATGCCGCCGATTTCCAGTCGGCGTCTGACCCTGACCTCTATCCTATCGCCACTCTGGTTAACTATGCCGACAAGACCCCTGACCTGAACAAAATCAGCAAGTTGGTTGAAAAATATATCCCTCAGCAGGAAGAAAATCTCTATGCCGAATAATCCCAATAGGATTTCTTGAAATTTTTGCGTAACTTTGCGCATGGACTTTAAGAATATCATCTTCGATTTTGACGGAACATTGGCCGACACGACGGCCAACATTTTAGCCACGATGCATCAGACCATCAGTGAATTGGGATTGCCCCCGAGGACTGACGACGAGTGTCGTGCCACCATCGGTCTGCGCCTCGAGGATATTCCCCCCGTGCTTTGGCCCGAAGTTAAGGACCTCTCAGAAAAATATGCGGCAACTTACAGGCGCATCTTCGAGGAGGTCAAGAAAAAACTTCGGGTTAACCTTTATCCGGGAGTGAAGGAAACCCTCATGGCTCTTCATGAGCGCGGAGTCAACATGGCGATTGCTTCAAGCCGTAACCGCTCCTCGCTGGAGGGTTTTGTCAGCGAGCTGGGCATGGAGGATTATTTTCAGAGCCTCATAGGTGGCGGCGATGTCAGGGAGGGCAAACCCTCGCCTGAACCTGTCAATAAAATCCTGGAGGCTCATGGATGGAACCCGGAGGAGACGCTGACTGTGGGCGATATGGACGTTGACATCCTCATGGGCCTGCGTGCCGGCACAGAAACCTGCGGAGTCACTTACGGCAACGGCTCCGCTGAATCGCTCCAAGGGGCAGGTGCTAATCACCTGATTGATAACTTCTCAACCCTGCTCGGCGTGAAAAAATCAAAATAAAGTTGCGGAAAATTTTGGAGATATGAAAAATTCATCCTAACTTTGCAGCGCAATTCGCCATGAATTGCAGCCGACATTCATACTTTTTTGTCAGTTTAGAGAAACTGAGTTTTTGATTGGTTGGTCTTCTCAAAATTTCACTATTCAAATGATTTACGTCCATGGTGTATCCATACGTGAATAATTAGAATCTTGACATTTTGAGCAGATACAAACCCCGGAGGAAGGCCTCCGGATGTAATTATAGATGTATCGATTGCAAGCACTAAGCATGCAGTCGTTTTTTTTTAATCTTTTAATTTTTAAAAACTAAAAAAGTATGAAACAGTTTAATTCAATCAACCAGTCACTCAACGCAATCTTCAATGACCTCTCTGAACGCGAGTCAAAGTACTCCGTTGTGGAGCGCGAGAAGTTAAACCGCCGCTCTTCGGCTCTGGCGGTGTTTGCGGTTTTTGACCGCACGGTTTATAAGCAGAAAGGCGCTCGGCCTCACACCCGTTATGCCATTTACCCCGAAATCGGTAATCCCGACCGAATCGGCTCCGTCGCTGTCTACACTCAGAATATTTCAGACATGTATATCCGCCTGCGCAACCAGCGCAGCCTGTTCGGGCGCACGATTGCGAGTGTGAAAGTCGAGCAGGGGATTCGCCCGTTTCTTGACATTACTTTCGAGCGCTGAACCTCACCCCTGCGGAGGGGGGGTTAGGATTCAATCAGAGGCAGAAAGTCGGCATAGCCGGCGGCGGCCATCTCATCGGCGGGAATGAAGCGGAGGGCCGCCGAGTTGATGCAATAGCGCATGCCGCCGTCGTCGGCCGGACCATCCGGAAAGACGTGGCCCAGATGAGAGCCTGACGAAGCGGAGCGCACCTCCGTGCGCCGCCGACCGAAGGAATTGTCGGTGTGTTCCGTAATCAGCGCCGGGTCAATCGGACGTGAAAATGCGGGCCAGCCGCAGCCTGAATCATATTTCCGGGAGGAGACGAAGAGAGGTGTGCCGTCAGTGATGTCAACGTAGATTCCCGGGCGGAACTCATGGTCATATTCATTGACGAAGGGGCGCTCCGTCGCGCCGTTTTGGGTCACTTCCCATTGCAGGGGAGTCAGGCGCTCGCGCAGCTCGGATTTATCATTGCGGTCGGCCCGGCGGTTCTTGACCTCGGCAAAGAGCTCCGGCGAGACATGGCAGTAGCCCCCGGGATTCTTATAGAGATATTGCTGATGGTAAAGCTCTGCGGGATAGAAGTTTTGGAGCGGCCCGACTTCTACTGCCAACGGCTCCTGATGGCGTCGCTGCACCGTCGCCACAAAGGCCTCGATGGGCTCCAGGTCTGCGGGGTCGACATAGTAAATGCCCGTGCGATACTGGGTGCCTGTGTCGTTACCCTGGCGATTGAGCGACGTCGGGTCAATGCTGCGGAAATAGATCGACAGTAGCTCGGTTAGCGACGCAAGCGTCGGGTCATAAGTGACCTCTACGGTCTCGGCGGCGCCCGTCAGTCCGGTGCATACCTGCTCATATGTGGGGTGGGGCACGCGGCTGTTAGCATAGCCGACGGAGGTCTGCTCAACCCCCTCAATCAGTGAAAACAGATGCTCTGTGCCCCAAAAGCATCCTCCTGCCAGATAAATCTTCTTAGTCATGACTTAATAACAATTATTTTTAGGCAAAGTTACGAAAATTCTGAAAAAAAATGTTAACTTTGCGATATGAAAACACCGGATTTAGATATTTCAGACTTTGACGATAGAGAGTTTACTGACGCATTGAAGGTTGACTTCGGGCGCGCCACCAGGTTGGTTCATTCGGGGTCAACGTGTGACGCATATGACTCTATGATTCAGCGCCGCCGAGTTTTCATCAAGCGCCTCAAGCCCGAATTCAGAGATAATCCGCTCTATAGGTCGGCCTTTGATAAGGAGTATGACCTTGGCGTCGGTCTGAATCATGTTTCGTTGCCACGCTATGTCACTATAGGTGACGACTATCTGGTGATGGACTTCATTGAGGGAGATACCCTCGGTGAACTGCTCAGGCGTGGCGACGAGCGGCTTCAGGATAAGCGGTTTGTTGACAGACTGTTGGGCGAGCTGATTGACGTCATTGAGTATCTTCATCGCCATCAGGTTGTGCATTGCGACATTAAGCCTGACAATCTGATTGTTTCGCCCTACGATGGTCAGCCGCTGACCCTCGTCGACTTCGACAAGGCTTACACCTCATGGCTGAGCGACACGGCCGGTAATCCCGCCAAATATGACTGCGAAACATGCTCTGACGGGCAAGTGGATTTCAAGGGTATCTGTGCTATAGCCGACCTCTTAGGCCATAAGGGGCTTGCCGCAATGAAAGATAATAAGGAGCTTACTATCGCTGCTTTACGTCGGGCTTTAGCCACACCATCCCGCCACCGCTATATTGTTGCTGCGATTGTTTTGGGACTCATTATTTGTTGTGGTGCGTTGGCTTATAATTTACGGCAACCTTCCATGGTGTCGGCTCTCGGAGATGAGATTGTGACAGAGGAGGTTGTTGAGGCAGCCGAGCCGGTTAATACTGACGAAGCTTCGGTTGAACCCTCGCGGGTTGAGCCGGTGGTGGTTGAGAAAACTATTGTCGTAAATAATACTCATCCAGATACTTGCAATACCACTAAGGTTGACTATCTGATTGAAAACAAATTAGATGAAGTTACTGAGATAATTCATCAGGTTATCGATCCGTATATCCGCGAGGGAAATGAACTGATAGCTAAGGCTTCAGACACGACAATCCCGTTATCGCAAATTGAAGAGGCCGATGAGGCTTATAGGGATAAGTTTGCTGAGATTATAGGCA
The DNA here is from genome assembly GCA_014803505.1 of bacterium. Classification (GTDB taxonomy): domain Bacteria; phylum Cyanobacteriota; class Vampirovibrionia; order Gastranaerophilales; family Gastranaerophilaceae; genus Zag111. Next base: position 8,444 of record JAAVBM010000013.1, read on the forward strand.
AGACGGATAAGGAACTCCAGAAGCGATATGATTTTTATTATCAGCAGGAGGGCGGAATGTTATTTATGAAAAGCGGGCTTTTTGAGCCTTTTTATTCCGGTTTTTTTCAGTATACGAATGAGATTGGCCGCGTAATTCAGGAGAGAAAAGGAATTAAATAATCTCAACTGAGGTCAGGCCGCCGCGTTTTGCCGCGCGATAAGCCCCCAGATGGCTCCCGCCGCGCTCAATATCGGTTATGAGCAGATTGAAGCCCACGTAAAATCCCGCTATCAGCAGCTTGTCGCCCGCCATCAGCTTGCTCCCCTCCGATTCTTCCACCTCATAAAGATTGTCGCCGAGATACTGCATGACTAACCGGCGCCCGGGGTCATAAGTCACGCTAACCTCCTCGCCCGGCTCGAGGTCATCAGACGTCAGACTGTCAAGCGGGGTAAAGTCTGAGATGTCAATGTCATGGCCTATGTAGTCGCGCAACTTGCCAAAATCGGCAAATCCCAGATATTGCGCTATGATGTCGAGCGACGCCCGGCGCGGATTCGCCGCCCCTTTGATGAACCCCAGCATCCGCTTGAGAGTGGTAACCCCGAGCCTTTGGCCCGTCACGGCGCGAATATCCTCGCTCAGGGCCTCACACTGCTGCGGATAAATCAGCGGCGCACTGAAACGCTCAATAATCATCTCCTTGATAATGCTGTCAATCATCTGTTTAAGTCTCTGAATGAATTTTTAGTGCAAAATTAATCATTTCCCCGCAACAAAGCAAATCCCGAAGTGAACGCAATGAACGCCCGATTCCTTGCCCATCTCCTCCCGATTCCCTAACTTTGCACCGTAATTCTCAAAGGGATGAAGAAATGTTCTTAGAGGATTTGGAAAATTGACGATATTTACTTAACTTTGCGGTGTGATTGCCAGAGGGCATCTATTAAAAAACGTAAAACGTTAGTAAACACGAAAGTGTCTTTCTGATTCTCAAGAGTCGAAGTGTGGAAGCTTGCTGACTAATGAACGAGGAAAAGAGGACACTCTCGCGTCGTATCAATCATACGGCGCGGGAGTGCAGCTTACCTTTCCCAAGTTCATTGAGGCTTCTTCCACCGCCTGACTCTTTTGGGAAAAAGGGAAGCGGCTCCCGCGCTTTCGTTATTTTGATAATCCTTTCCTTGAGGGGCCGGAAAGAACAAACTTTTTATTATTGGTGCAAACAAACAAATATCTGGATGGCTCCCACGATTGGTCAACGTGTCAAAGCCACTCTACTCACGGTGCTTATGTTTACCGCTTCGGTATACAGCAATCTCAAAAAACATTGAATAAATATGGCATTTGATTTTGACACTGTCGTACCCGAAGATCCTGGCACTGTTGCTGCTATTCAACATCGTAACGCTTGTAACATTGCAAACTCAAAAAACAATATGACAGACGCTCAGCCTATTGGAGATAACACGGGGCGTGAATACTTCGAATCTGTTGGATATTTTGATGCAGCAGCCCCATTTTATATGGTTGACCCTGAACCGTATCTGCAGATTCGCCCTGATACTGTGGCAAATTTCGGAGTAATAAAACTTGAACCTGGCAGACGGAACAATTATTTCTTTACGGACGATGTGCTGACGAAGCCTCAGTTGGTTTTCCAACAGGTGGGAGTTGATGTCACTCCTGATGGAGTCGTTGAAAATCCTAAAGGTCGCGCACTTTATGTTTTTAAAGGAATCTACAGGGTGACGAAAGATGCCTCAGGAAGATATCATTTGTCTAAATTATGGGACAAGTTTATATTCAATCCTCAAAAACAAGGGAAACAGAATTAAATATAACGACTCGGAGGTTGCTCCCGTTTTATATTGTTCAATAAAAAGTTTAATTATCATCATTAATAAACAATGAAAAAGCTATTACTTTCTGTTGTCGCTGTTTTCGCATGCTTTTTATGCGTAACTGCGGAAACCGTTGTACTGGATTTTAATGAAAATCAGTACGGTCAGACGGTTTGTAGTGAGTCCAACGATCCTTATTTTGAGGATGGTTATACGTTCTCTGCGGGTCCTATAACTGTTACCTCAAATAGTTTGAATGGGAACGGAACGCGTTTTTGGCAGTCCACTCAAATTTCCTTACGGGTGATGCAAAAAAGTGGCATTACTTTTTCTTGTCCTAACGGCTCTATTACGGAGCTGCAAATAAGTGGGACACGTGTTAATAATCTGGCCGGAGTAGGTTATAGTAACGGAACGTTTACCGGTGATTCCGAGTCTGTTTCTCTGGAGAATAACGGCACTAATACTGTGGTTATTAATTCGATAACCGTTACGTATACGGTCAATGACGTTACAATAGAGACTCCAACCAATAATGGAATTATTGATGACGGCACATTTTATATTGCAACGACACGCCCAACCGGATTTGGCATATTCTTGTCACAAGTTTCGGGTTCTCTGACAAGGAAGGTGGAAGCTGATGATTATTGCCGTTGGATTGTAACATCAAATTCCGATGGCAGTTATTATATAAAGAATGAGGCAAGTGGATATTATCTTTCAGGTAGTCAACTATCTGCAACACCTCAAAAATTATATCTTTTCCATAACACAACTGTCGGAGATAACGGTATCGGCATCTCTACTACGGATAATACTGATTCAAATCTCTTCCTCAATGTATATACCTATAGTAATGAGTTAACTACGTATTCCA
>JAAVBM010000014.1 GCA_014803505.1 bacterium
TCTTGAATATGATAAAAGAAAATGCTCCGTCGACTTATGCTAAAACTGATGTATCTTCTCAAATAGTTGGAGAATTAGGGCAATACGACTTTTCATTGATGAATTTTGTTATTCCGTTAAGATCTAAGCACAAAGATGAGGCTTTAAAGTTTATATTGTTTTTAACAAATGAAAAAAATCAATTGGAATTAGCAAAGCTTACTAATGTTTTGGCAACAAATCAACAAACTTTGCAAAATGATTTTTATACAAAATATGATGAAAATGATTTGATGGCTAAGGCTCGAGTGATTAGTGCTCAACAACTGAATAAAGTTCAACCTGTTTTTAAAACTCACAAAAATCAAAAAGATATTAATAATATAGTAAATTCTGCTGTACAAGAAATTTTATTGGATAGGGATTCTACCAAAAAAGTACTGAATAGAGTTTATAAAGAATGGAATAATTTATTGGAAAAATAAGGAGATATAAATGAAAGCTGTAGTATTTGATAATGAATTGAAATTAGTAGATGATTATAAAAAACCTGAGCCTCAACCAGGCGAAGCTCTTGTTAAAGTTACACTAGCGGGTATTTGTAATACTGATTATGAAATTACAAAAGGATATATGGGCTATGTCGGTATTTTAGGTCATGAGGCTGTTGGTGTAGTTGAAGAAGTTAATGGTGAAGATAAATCTTTAGTAGGAAAAAGAGTTGTTCCAGAAATTAGTTATGGATGTAAAGATCCGGAATGTTCTTATTGCGCTGAAAAGTTATACAGACACTGCCCAAATCGTCATACTCTTGGTATTTGGAGAAAAGACGGAGTATTTGCTGAATATTTTACAATGCCTACAGAAGTTTTGTTTGAAGTTCCTGAGAATGTGTCTGATGAACAGGCTGTTTTTGTAGAACCTCTTGCCGCAGCTTTGGAAATTACTGAACAACATCATATTAAGCCGTTTGAGAAAGTTGTAGTTCTTGGTGATGGTAAACTTGGACTAATTACAGCTTTAGCTTTAAATGCTCAGAATATCAATGTAATTCTTATAGGTAAGCATCAAAATAAACTTGATATAGCTAAAGCTCAAGGTGTTGAAACCGCTCTTTTACAGGATTTCAAAGTTGAGAAAATTTATGATGTTGTTATAGAAGCAACAGGTTCTATTTCTGGTTTTGAAACAGCTCTTGCACTTACAAAACCTCGTGGAGTTCTTGTTTTGAAAAGTACTGTGGCTGCATCAAAAGAATTCAACCTTGCACCTATTGTAATTGATGAAATTACAGTGTTAGGTTCTCGTTGCGGACAGTTTCCTGCAGCTCTACGTTTGTTAAAATCTGGAAAAATAGATCTTTCACCTTTGATTTCTGCAACTTATTCGATTGATGATGCAATTGAGGGTTTTGAAAAAAATAAAGAAAAAGATACGCTGAAAGTATTATTAAAAATTTAGTTATCGTTTCTAAAAATAAAAAATCCGATAGGAAATCCTATCGGATTTTTTATTGAGTGGAAGTCAAGTAGGTACTATGGCTCTAAAATATTTACTAAAGTTTCATATAGTTCAATAATATAAAAAAACCTTAAACTTTTGGTTTAAGGCTTTTTTATGGAGCGGAAGACGAGACTCGAACTCGCGACAGTCTGCTTGGAAGGCAGATACTCTACCAACTGAGCTACTTCCGCATAGCTTACAAATAAATAATAATATAAACACCAAAAAAAATCAAGTTTCTTATAAAAAATCCGCTCTAGTTCTTAAGAATTAGTAAAATGTGTTCATTAATATGTATAAAATTTATTCTCCAGAATGGTGCAAAACTTCATCATGACAGTTTATTATATTAATGTAAGTTCGGAATGTCCAAGCACTTTTTCGGGGTTGCGACAAGATTTTTTCTTTTTGCGGTTTGGTTTAAAACGCTTCGGGCTTACACTTACTTAAGAAAATTTTTCATGTTTATAACTTCCGGTTTGTTTTGTAATGTTGCAAGACAAACCTTTTTATTTTATAATCCTCAAGTAGTAAAAATAGGAGAATTTATTATGACAACTGAAGTTAGAGCAAGTCATATTCTTGTTAAAACTGAACAAGAAGCTAAAGATTTATACAACGAAATCGCAAATGGTAAAGATTTTGCAGAAGTGGCTGAAGAAAAATCACTTTGCCCATCAGGTCAAAATGGTGGAGATTTAGGTTTCTTTGGTAAAGGAATGATGGTTAAGCCTTTCGAAGATGCAGCTTTCTCTCTAGAAGTTGGTGAGCTTTCTCAACCTGTAGAAACTCAATTCGGATGGCACTTAATCAAACTTACAGGTAAAAATTAGTATCTATGAATAATTTAGCAGTAATAAGAAATTTCATGGTTGATAACCAAATTAATTATTTGTTGGTTAATTCTACTAATGAATTTTTGGTTGAATATAATACACTTGAAGAAAATTCTCGTTATAAATTGACGAATTTTTCCGGATCAACAGGGGAAGCTCTGGTGACTCCTGACAATGTGTATCTGTTTGTTGATGGCAGATATCATATTCAAGCGGATTTGGAAGTTGACCATGAAAATATTACTGTTGTAAAGCTTCAACAAGGTCAAAAATACATTGAGGAATTATTAAACTTGATTCCTGAAAATGAGTCTTTAGGGCTTTTTTCCAAGAAAAATTCTCAAGCTAAAATAGAAAAAATAGCTTCTGAAAGGAATATAATTTTATTTTCTGTAGATCCTCTTGATGAAATTTGTGAAAATTCTACAGTTGAAAATATTGTTCTCGATATAACTTTGACAGGTTTATCTTCTGAAGAAAAAATAGCAAAATTTTCACAAAATTTGGCAGCAGATGAAGCAATCTATATTACTGATTGTGATGAGGTTTCGTACCTGTTTAATCTTCGAGATTTTTCTCAAAATTTTTCGTCAAAAATAAAAGGGAAAGCTATAATATTGAAAGATAATTCTGTATTATTCACTCTGAAAAATTTAGAAAAATCAGAAGAATATTTAAAAACTTTAGACAAAAAAATTTTTGTTGATAAATCTTCAATCAATGGTTATGACTATAATTTGATAGGAGATAGAGCAAGAGAATTAAAGAATAATCCTGTAAAAAAAATGAAATCTTTGAAAAACGATGCAGAATTAAATCATTTAAAAGATGCTTTTAAACGTACAGATAAAGCTGTTTATGCAATTCGGGATTATATTGAACATAATGATAATATTTCCGAGTTTGATATTGCTGTTCAATTGGAAAAAGAATTTAAAAAACAAGGAGCTTTGGGTTTAAGCTTTAATTCAATTGTCGCGAAAGATAAAAATTCAGCTCTTGCTCATTATTCAAAATCTTCCAAAGATGAAATTATAAAAGATGGCAGTCTTGTTTTGATTGATTGCGGCGGGTATTTTGAAGGCGGTTTAGCAACAGATATTACTAGAGTTTTTGTTAAAGGTGAACCTTCCGAATTTCATAAAAAGATCTATACAAATGTTTTAAAGGCTTTTTTGCAAGCTTTTAATTTTGAAAATCCTCAAAATGGGTATGAAATCGATAAAAAAGTTAGAGAATTTTTTGATACTCAGGACTTGGATGGTTTTGTATTTAATCATGGATTGGGACATGGTATTGGTATAAATGTTCACGAGTATCCGCCGAATTTAAGTTCGCATGAAATGGCAAAAGTTCCGTTTGAAAATGGAATGTGTTTTTCTATAGAACCGGGATTGTATAAGGAAAATTGTTTTGGTGTCAGATTAGAAAATTCGTGCTATTTTGTCGATGGAAAGATTCATTCATTTGTAAATATGAATTATGAGAAAAAATTAATTGATTATAGTATGCTTTCAGAACAAGAATTAAAATGGCTTGATGAATTTGAGGTTTTATAATGGAAATAACAAGTGTAAATAATGAATTAGTTAAAGAAACTGTAAAATTACAGCAAAAAAAATATCGCATCCAAACAGGAAAGTTTTTACTCGAGGGTTATAAAGCTATTAAAGAAGCTTTTGATTGTGGTATAAAATTGGAAAAAATTTTTGTTGAAAAAAATAAAAAAAATGAATATAATTTTGCGAAAAATTTACTTATAGAAACTACCGAAGTAGTTTTGAAAAAGCTTGCAACGACTGAATCTGCGCCTGAAGCTATAGCTGTAGGTTTTCAAAAAATATATGATAAAAGTTTGCTAAAAAATAAGAAAAAAGTAATTCTTTTAGAAGATATCAAAGATGTTGGAAATTTGGGAACAATTATCAGATCAGCGGTAGCGTTTGGGGCTGAAGCAATAGTTTTATTTGGCGAGAGTGTCGACCTTTATAATCCTAAATGTGTTAGGGCTTCTGTAGGTAATTTATGGAAACTGCCTGTAATTCATGTAGAAAAATTTAATGAGTTAGAAGATATTTTTGCTAGTTTTGAGCGAATTGCGACATTGCCTAGAACTAATAATCTGTTAAAAAACTGCAATTTTGGAACTCCTTGTTTGGTAATGTTTGGTAGTGAAGCGAATGGATTATCACAGCAGTTGATAGATTTTTCAACAAATTCCGTAAAAATAGAAATGACTGAAACTGTCGAATCTTTAAATTTAGCCACATCTGTTTCTGTTATAATGTATGAGCTGTTTGTTTAGAGGTTTGAAGTGAAAATGAATAGGGAACAAAGAGCTAGAGAATTATTTAGAAGCGGTTATAATTGTTCGCAGTCAGTTTTTGGGGCTTATGCAGAAAGTTACGGGATTGATTTTGATACAGCTTTAAAATTGGCTTCATCCTTTGGTGGCGGTATGGGTAGGCTTAGAGAAGTCTGCGGAGCTGTCAGTGGAATGTTTTTAGCTTTAGGGCTTATTAAAGGATATAGTACTAATGATTATCAATCTAAAAAAGAACATTATAAAAAGGTTCAACATCTTGCCCAAGAGTTTGAAAAGCTTAACGGGTCTATTGTTTGTCGTGAATTGTTAGGGTTGGATAAAAAAAGAGATGTTCCTACTCCCGAAAAACGTACAGAAGAATATTATAAAAAGCGTCCATGCGAAGAATTGATAGCTGATGCTTGTAGAATTTTAGATAAGTATTTATTGGAAGAAAATAATAAAGTTCAATCATAAAAAATAAGGGGGCGACATATTTATGTCGCCCCCTTATTTTTGTTATGGTAAACTTGGATGATTGTTGAATTTATAACTTCCGTTTACTATTTCCATGTATTTTTTGAGACTGGTTCTTTCTCCATTTTTTGCTTTTCCAGCTAATACTTTTATTTCTTCAATATTAACTTGACGTTCTCCAAGAAGTTCATTGTTAAAAGAGCTATATATTTTTACTTTATTAACTATTTCAAAATTTTCATCTTTTTGAATATCTATATTTTTAGTATCTTTTACATAGTTTGCAGCAACTTGAAGCAAATTCTTTTTGGATGTAGTTGGTAGTTTTGTCCAAATTTGCGGTTCTATATAAAATTTGTATTCATCATCGGTTAAATCTATTTTTGTAAAATTCTTTTTTATAGCGACTTCTTGATACTCGTTTGCTAATTTATTCATATTTTTGATTGCATCAGGATGTTTTTTTATATATCTGTTTGCAGTTAATCCAACGCCAAAGGAGAATAAAATAAAGCCGACTAATAATATTATAGGCATCAATACAGACCAAACGACTGTCTGATTTGATTGCGATTTATGAAAATCTTGAGGATTTGAATACTTAGGATTGTTATTATAAGCCCATTCGTTACCTTTTAATCCACAAATAATCATAAATTGGAACCAACCTGTTGTTAGTATTAACGGTAGCATTAGTAATGTAATTGGAGTTTTGTTAAATAATCCCCACAGCCATGTGCCAAAGCAGGCGCCAAAATTGAATTTTATAATCTCATTTTTAGGTTTAGAACCTGTAATTTTACCTTTTACACACATTAAAATTAAAATGGTGAGCATAGCTATAGAACTGCTTAGAGGTAAGTACCAATTCATTCCGTAACCAATAAATATAAGTACAATTAGTATAGATGAAATCATATAAACTCTGTTTTCATCAGGTTCTCCGATAATATCTCTGACTCTTCTTACAACACTCGGGTAGTATAATATACTGTCAATGACTCCAACTAATAAAATCCATATTATCCACCATAATGGATTATTAGTTTTGGTGCCGGTGAATGAAAAGTCGTTTATAATCTTTGGATTTGTTAAAAAAAGATATAGGAACGGTGTTGATAAAATTAATGATTTAATTAACTGTATAATAAAATAGTTTGTAATAAAATTTCTTCGTCCTATAACACCTTCAAAATTCCAAAATTTATTATTTTCCGCAAAATAATTATCACTCATCTTATTCTCCTTTTACATCGAGTAATTTGTTAGGAATAGCGTTTTCAACAAGTTTTTTACCTGTTTTTGAACTCTTACTTTCAATTCCAAAATCTCTTAATTTTTCTGCTTCTTTAAAAATGCTTCCATTATTACGTGTAGTAAATCGATTGATTTCTGTTTGAATACTATCTGAAGCTTTTTCTATTGCTTGTTGAATATTCATAAGATTCTGTGCGTGTGAAGCTATATTGTTATATAGATTTTCGCCTACCGTAATAATGTTTTTAATATTGTCATAACTTGTTTTAGTTGTCCAAATCTGATTGATAAGTCTAAGAGTTACAATCAGGGAAGCTGTTCCTATAATTATAATATTTTTTGAATTGGCGGATTCTATGATTTTTTTGAATTCATAATCTGTATAGATAAGATTTACACAAGATTCAATTGGGATAAACATTAAAATAAATCCTGGTTGATTTGTTTGCGGAATTTCTTCATAATTCTTTTTCGCCAGCGAATTTATGCAGTTATTTAAATCTGTTATGAATGCTTTTTTTAGGGATTCATCATTTGTAGTTCTGTAATCTATATAATTTTTCAAAATGACTTTGGAATCAATTATCAAGTGTTTGTCTTCAGGTAAATTTAGAATAAAATCAGGTTTTACCGAAGCTGTTGAGAATTGTTTTGTGTAATGAATATTTTCTTCTAAATTTGTAAATTTTAGAATTTGTTCAAGCCAATCTTCGCCGAATTCGCCTTTAGAATTTTGGTCTGTAGTTAGAGCTCGTGCGTATTTTTCAGCTGTTGCAATTGCATTTTTTATTTCTAAAGATTCGTTTTCGTGTGATTTTTGATAATTGTCGATGCTATCTTTAAAATCCTTTAGTAATTTATTGATTGGGTTAATCTCTTGAGCTTTAAAAATATCCATTTTATTTGTTAAGTCTGTAGAATGCATTGAAATAAGCTGTTCTTGCTGGTTTTTTAAAGATTCTTGAGCTATCTTGGAAAACTCTGCTTTTACTTCATTGATAATATTTTCGTTCAATTGTATGTGAGATTTTAGTTCGGCGTTTTCTGCCTGCAGAGAAATTAGTCGTTTTTGATAAATCGAAGACGCTGCAATCCAAGTAACTGCTATTGCTAAAACTACACACAAAACTAATATAACTATTTCAAAACCCATTTTCTAACCCTAAACTAAACTTTTTTTCATATTAACATATTTTTTTGAAATTTAAAAGTTAAATTTGGAGTTGTGTAACTTTTATTATTTATTCTGATATTTTAATATAGGCTTTTAGTGTTTTATTTTCAACAGTATCATTGATGGCTTTTTGAAGCTTATCCAAAGGATAGATTGTCGATAAACCGTTAACTTTAACCTCTTTTGATTTAAGAAGATTATAAGAATCTTTCAAATCCGCAGGAGAAGGTGAATAGCTGCCAAGAACAGTTAATTCTCTATAATAAATTTCGTTATTACCATAGCCTGTGTTTAGTGGAGTACTTGAGAATACAAGGATTTTTCCTCCATCTCTTACATATTTTAGAGCAGTTGGTAGAGCTTTGTCAGAACCTGAAGTCATAAAAACTCCATCGGCTTTTATACTGTCGCACATTTCTGTTACGTTAAAAGCTTCGATGCCCAAACTTTTTAGTAATTCAACGCGAGAACTTATTAAATCACATCCGATAACATTCATTCCAAAAGCTTTTAATGCTTGTGCCATTAAAATTCCTATTGAGCCTAAGCCAATTACCAAAGCTGTTGAATTTTCTCTTAATCCTGCACGTTTAACTGCTCTGATGCAGCATCCTAAAGGTTCATAGAAAGCTGCTTCATCATTTGTCAGGTTTTCAGGTTTTAGGTAAGCGACATTTTGTAGGTGTTCTTCTGATACAAAAACGTATTCGCTAAATCCGCCAGGTTGAATATTTGTTTCTTTGAAATGTCTGCACATAGACACATTACCATTTTTGCAGTATTCGCATTTGCCGCAAGGTATGTGGTGCGAAGTTATGATTATATCTTCGTTTTTAAAATTTGTATCAGAGTTGATTTCAATAATTTTAGCAACAATTTCGTGCCCAAGAACTGTACCGTTTTTAGAAAGGTTATGTTTCAATTTTACGATATCTGATCCGCACAATCCACAACCAAGAACTTTTACAATTGCACCTTTTCTGTCTTGCAAAGTAATAGTTTCACGTTCTTTTATTACTATAGAATCATTTTTAATTTCTGCAACTTTCATACAAATTCTCTCCTATATGCTTTTGTATTTTATAACAAAAAAGACCGAAAATAAATTCGGTCTTTTTTCCATAAGTTTAATAGTTAATTTGTTTAAGCTTCAGTCTTTTTTGCATCTTTTTTGTATTCATCAATTGCAAGAATTGTACAAATAACTAAGCAGATGATACCTGAAACTAACCAGAAGTAAATTGCACCATCCCAGTTTTGGATACCGTTTTTACCTAACTTATCAACTAGGAAACCTGTACCTGTAGCAGATAGGAATGCACCTACATATCCAAAAGTTCCGGTAAATCCTGAAGCTGCAGATGCAACTTTTTTAGAACTTGATTCAACTGCACAAAGTCCGCCAATCATCATTTGAGGTCCGTAAGTGAATGCCCCTAATAATCCGATAATAATGTAGTTTAATGCGTTTATTGTATTAAATTTCAATGCTATGATTGCTAAAATAACACCAACAAGATAAATCAAGTTAACAGGTGCTCTTTTTCCTTTGAATAATTTATCAGAAATCAAACCTGCACAAACTGTACCGCAAATACCAACAAGAGGTAGAGAAGCAATCATATTTGTTGCTTCTTGAAGACCTATACCTTTTGCATTTTTAAGGTACATAATCATCCAGTCCTCAGCACCGAATCTGATAATGTATACAAAGATATATGCAATTGCTAATAACCAAAGTGTTTTATTACATAATACATATTTTTTGAAAATTTGAACATAAGACATACTGTCTTCTTCTTTTTTCTCATCGGCACTTTGTTGTTTTACAGGTTCATCTCTGTAAACTTCAACATCTGGTAAACCTAAAGACTGAGGTCTGTCACGTAATCTTTCAAATAACCAGATAGCAGTGATTAAAGCAAGTATACCTGGAACTAAGAATGCTGCTCTCCACCCGAACTTCGCTGCAATATGACCAGCTAAGATAAAGCTTAGAAAAGTACCTGTTTGGTGAGAACAAGACCATAAAGACCATTTTGTTCCACGTTCAGAGTTTGAATACCAATAAGTCAAACTTTTTGCAACCGCAGGGAATCCTGCAGATTGGAACCAACCGCTAACACCCCATAAAAATGCAAGTGTCCATAATAACACTAATGCTGAATATTTTGCACTTAGTCCTAAAATACTTACAAAATTTGGAGCAAGTGCAAATAAGATATTTGCAACAGCAGTCATCAATAAAGCTGTAGGGAAGAATTTTCTTACATCTGATCCGTCAGCTAAAACGCCGTTTACAAATTTACCAATACCGTAGGTTAAGTAAAGAGAACTTCCTAATAAACCTAATTCTGTTGCAGAATAATGAAATTCATCCATAATTCCCGGTAATGCAACTGCGATATTTTTCTTACATAGATAGAATATTGTATAGCCGATAAAGCAAGCATAGAATATTCTTAATCTCCAGTGTTTATACATAGAATCCACTTTTGCAGAATCTTGAATAGGTTCAGCAACAGGCGGTTCTTTGTAGAATTCACCCAGTTTTTTTAACATAGTCTTTTTCTCCTATTTATTATTCTTAATTACTTGTATATTTCTTGTTTCTGTTAATTCTTGTCTGGCGTTTTTGATAATTTCGCGTTTCTCTTCATCCAAACTATGTCCGTTTACAAGTCTGTCTATAAATCCTGTATTTAGTTTTGTAGCTTTTTCTAAAGCTCCAATTTCTTCTAATATAGGTTTTATTGTATTAAAGTCGTATCCGAATGTTTGTTTTGAATTATAAACCAGCAAATCTCCTTCTTGAGAAGTTACTGTAGAGCCGCCTTGTTCAAAATATAATTTAAAGACGGATTTTAAATCCTGCATTTCGGATTGCAGAGTTGTAACCGTTTGTTGGATACGTAAATATCTTTCAAAAAGGTATTCAACATTTTCAAGTTGTTTATTTTCCCAGTCAAATTTTTGAAGGTATAATTTTTTTAATTTAGGATAAGCAAGAGCTAATCCCATAGTATCACCCATAGCTCGATGGTGGTCTTTTAATTCAACTTTAAATTTCTCGGTTAAAGCGTTAAGCCCATGTGCATCAAGTTCAGGATAAACTTCTTTGAACATTTGCTGAGAATCAATTCTTTCATTTTTGATTTCTTGTCCTGTTACTCTTTTTGCAGCTTCATTAATAAACATGTAGTCAAATATTGCATTATGAGCAACTATAGGATAATCTCCAATGAATTCTAAAATTTTAGGTATAGCTTCTGCTTCAGTTGGAGCATTTTCAACCATTTCAGGAGTTATTCCATGGATTGCTATACTAGATTTTCTGATATGTTGTTCCGGATTGATAAGAGTTTGAAATTCAGCTTTAATCTTTCCGTTTTCAAGACGAACAGCTGCAAACTCAACCATTTTCTCCCTAGTATAATCCAAACCTGTTGTTTCTGTGTCTAAAACTATCTCAATTACTTTTTTTCTTGCCATATTATATGTCCTAATTAGTCCCATTTAGATAATAGCATAAAAATTTTTTCCATGATAGAATATGTGCAGTCAGATAATTCATGGGGAATTTATTATGGGAAATGTTATTGAAGTAAATGATACTAGTTTTGAACAGGAAGTTGTTAATTCTGAATTGCCTGTAGTTGTTGACTTTTGGGCAACTTGGTGTGGTCCTTGCAGAAAATTGAGTCCTGTTATTGAAGAAATTTCAGAAACTTATGCAGATAAAGTTAAATTTGTAAAAGTTAATGTTGAAGAATCATTGAATACAGCTAAAACTTATTCAGTAAGCGGATTACCAAGCTTGTTGATTTTTAAAGCTGGTGAAGCTGTAGAACGTATGGCCGGTTTAATGCCAAAAGCTACAATTATTTCTAATATTGAAAAACATATTTAAGATGTAGTAATAATTTTACAAAACCTCAGAAGTATTTCTTCTGAGGTTTTGCTTTGTAACAAATTGTTAAATTTGACTAAAATTTTTTGTTTTATTTAAAGTTTGGACTAATATTTGCCGACTATCATAGAGTATAAATCTAAGGATAAAGGGCACTATTTTGAAAGTTGATTCTAGTAAAAGCGCAAAACTTATTCCGGACAGAAGCAAAGGTTCTGCTGAATTTAGCGACCCTGATAGAGTTGAACAGCTTGTTTCTGAAGGGAAATATAATGATATCGTTATAGCGTTAGCAAAACAACTTCGTGCTACTTATGGTGATAGATTTTCTGATGATTATTATCTTAATTATGCAAAAAGAGAAATAAATATTGAATTAATAAACAGAACAGCCAGTCGTTACCACGGGATGACTGCAACATGTCCGATTCAAGATTCAGAATGGGCAGGTTATTCTTATGAAGAAATTCTTCAAATGGAGCACGACGGCTATACTATTCCACAAGAAGTTTTAGTTTGGGCACATTCTCAACATGAATATGATGTTACAGCTTATCAAATGGTTTCTGATGCGGCTGAATCTTCTGATGATTCTTCAACTGAAGAATTAAATGGTGAAAATAATATTACAGTTCTTCAAAAAAATGTGAGAGAATGTATTACTAAATCTGAAGAAGCTAACAAGAAGAATGAAGTTGATACTCAAGCTTTTCAAGCCTTGTCCAAACAAGCTGCTGCAATTAAAAAGAATAATGAAAATTCTATATCTAATTCGATGAAAGAAATTTCAGATATGACAGCTGAATGGAAACGTCTTGAAAAAAAAAAAAAAAATGGTACTCTATCATCTTTTGAACAAAAAAGATATGAAGAATTGAGTAATGTTTTAAAAAATTCAAAATCATCTGCAATAAAAGAAATTCAACATAATTATTCAGATTTAGACGAATTTCTTTCATCTATGGATAATCTTGAAAATTCTATTTTAGATAATAATGAATTAATTCAAGATACAACAAAAGCTGTAAATGATCTTTCTAAATATGAAAAAAAATATTACAATGCACAAATGAGTCATCCTTTGGCTAACTTGAGTCTTTCCGGAAACGGTTTACTTGCGGATTCTTTGTATGGTGCAAGTACTTTTTCGATTCAGTCATTGGCCGTAACGTCAAATGTTGAGCTACAAACTTCAACAGATGGTCTTGAAAATATTGTAGAAGAACAAGAATCAGCAGGTCTAAAAGATTTTTCTGTTGAATATTCAAATACAGCATCTCAAATTCCGTCTTTGGACAAGCCTTTAGCAGGAGATAATGTATCAAAACAAAAATCACAAGATGATAAAACTTCTACACAGAAAAGTTCTGATAATCCAAATTCTACATTACCAGCTTCAAGTTTGAGTATAAAAAATATGAATTTCGGATCTTCAAATCAAGACCAAAATACTCAGAATGAAAAAGAAGGTCACAATACTAATTTCTTTGTGTTTCCTGCTAATGGCAGACCAGAAGCTGCACTTTTAGCTGCTTTAACTTGTGCTATTTCTACTGAGGATTTGAAAAACAAACAGGAAGATGCTAATGTAAATCATCAAAATTTGAAAAAAGATTTGAAGAAAACCGAACAAGAAATGAAAGTTTTTGAAAAATCTTATAATAAAATATCTGCTTTACACGAAGCAAATATGCAATCTGCAGAAAATTATTTATTACAACTTGAGATGCTTCAAACTAAAAAGGCTCAAGAACAAGCAGATATGCCTAAAATTAACTTTATAAACAGCAAAACAAATGGTATGGAAGCTCTAGGTAATGATGGAGCTGAACAACCTCAATCTAATGCTGAAGAAGAAGGAATTATTTCTCAATTAGGAAGTATTTCAGAATCTGATAAAAAGATGATGAGAACCGTTCAACTTGGACAAGTAAATGCTCAGCGTTCAATTGCCAAGAATGAAAAAGCTACATCTGCTTTGAGAAGCGAGGATACTTCACTTAATAAACGAAATAAAAATGCGAAAGCTGTATCAATTTGTACTACTATTTGTGGTGGTATAACTACAGGTCTAGGTGCTTATAATATGAGTGTTGCGGTACCAATGTTAGCTAAAGGTATTGCAATGCAAGCAAGTTTAGTTACTTTACCTGCAGGTATTGCTTTAGCAGCTTTAGCTACCAGATGGATAATTATTGCAAGTTTACAATTAGCTACAGGTCCAATGGCAACTGTTACAGGCGGAGTTGGTATTGCTGCTACTAATGATGTATCTGATGATATTAAAGAACATCAAGATACTATTAAATCTTCAAATATTCAGTCTAAAAATAATTATAAAGTAGTTAGAGCTTCTTCTAAAGTTTTGAATACTTGGGGAGATATTGATATTCCTGCTCTATCTGCAAATCAAGGTTCAAATCAAAATACTAATAAACCTGATATGAGTCAGCTTCCTGTAAGTGTAAATGGTTCCGGTTTATCTAAAACTGCTAATGTTACTTTCGGTACAATAAAAGATATAAGCGCTCCTGCAAATAATAATTCTTCTGTTATTTATAATGCAGGTTCAGTGCCTGGAGTTTCTAATTCTCAACAATACGCTCAAAATAAACAAAATGTTTATAATAATATTCTAAATAATGCGAAGAATAATTCAGGTTCTGCAGCTGATGATATGAATGTTGCTAAACCTGTAAATGCTCAAGCTAGTGCCGCAAATAATTCCAGAAACGAAAAAGATATTATTTTGAACCAACTTGAAAATATTGATAGAGATAGCCAAGCTGCAGAAAAATCTTCTGACAAAGTTGCTGAAATTCTAAAAAATAACTTAAGTAAATCAAAAGTTTTAGAACAACAGTTTAATGTATTGTATTCTGAAGTTCAAAATATCAATGATGAAGCAACTTCCGAAATAAAAGCTTCTCAAAAATCTTATGAAAAAGCTGCAGCTGAAGTTAATAAGTATGTTGAAGACGGAACATCAAGATTGAAAAGAGCCGCAAATATTTCAGGAGAAGCTTCTAAAGAAAATCAAAATATTTCTGAATTAGATATGATTTCAATTATTGAAGACGTATATTCTTCAGAATTGCAAGACGAAACTTCTGAAGATACAAATATCGCAGCAGCTTCTGTATCTAACAATGTAAATATTAAAAATTCAACATTAACTGATGATAAAGCAGATAGAAAACTTTCAAGATTCAATAGCGACAGTATTATTGAATCTAAGAAAAAACGTAAAAAAGTTATGGCAGTATCTGCTTCTTCAAACAAAAAAGCTTAATGTTTGATAGGTCAAGCTATTTAATCAAGCGTGTTTTTCTTTAGTCATTCCGGACTTGATCCGGAATCTATCAATACCAATCAAACTGATAGATGCTGAATCAAGTTCAGCATGACAATAAAAAATATCAGAAACTAACTTTAGAAAAAGAAATAAAAAAGGGCGGTGGGAATTTATTCCCACCGCCCTTTTACTTATTTATAAATCAATTATTTTGATTTTTTTGCTGCAGGGTAGTAATCTCTTACAACACCTTCAAATGCATCGATATAAATTTGTTTCATATCTGACATAATTGGGTATGCAGGGTTAGCACCTGTACATTGATCGTCGAATGCCAATTCAACCATTTCATCTAATTTAGCATAGAATTGTTCTTCTGTAATACCGAAGTCTTTGATTGAATTTGGAAGGTTGATAGCTTTCATAAGTTTATCAACTGCATTGATAAGCAATTCAACTTTTTCGTCATCATTCTTACCGCCCAATCCTAATTCGTCAGCGATTTGACCATATTTAGTCTTAGCGTTAGGGAATTTGTATTGAGGGAAGATTGCTTGTTTTTTAGGACAATCAACAGCGTTGTATTTGATTACTTGTCTGATAAGTAATGCGTTAGCAACACCGTGAGGTACGTGGAACATAGCACCTAATTTGTGAGCCATTGAGTGACATAATCCTAAGAATGAGTTAGCAAATGCCATACCTGCAATTGTTGCAGCATAGTGCATTTTTTCTCTTGCGATAGGATCATTAGCACCTTCGTTATATGATCTTTCAAGGTATCTGAATACTAACTTAGTAGCTTCTAATGCGTTAGAGTTAGTGAAGTTAGTAGCCATACAAGAAACATAAGCTTCGATTGCGTGAACTAATGCGTCGATACCTGAAGCAGATGTTAATCCTTTTGGCATACCATCAACAAAGTTAGGGTCAACAATAGCCATATTTGGAGTTAATGCGTAATCTGCGATAGCATATTTAACTTGAGTTTCGTCATCTGTAATGATTGCGAAAGGTGTAACTTCTGAACCTGTACCTGAAGTTGTAGGGATTGCAACCATAGTAGCTTTTTTACCTAATTCAGGGATTGAACAAATTCTTTTTCTGATATCCATGAATCTCATAGAGATATCTTCGAAGTTTGTATCAGGTTGTTCGTACATTAACCACATAATTTTAGCTGCGTCCATTGGAGAACCGCCACCTAATGAAATGATAACATCAGGTTCGTATGGTCTGATAATTTCCATAGCTTGGTTAATTGTAGATAATGTTGGATCCGGTTTAACATCAAAGAAAATTTGGTGATCAATACCGATTTCATCCAATACGTTAACGATACTATTAACAGCACCTGAATTGAATAAGAATCTGTCTGTTACGATGAATGCACGTTTTTTACCTTCAAGTTCACGAAGAGCTAAATCGATAGCACCTCTTTTGAAGTAAACTTTTGATGGAACCTTAAACCATAACATGTTTTCTCTCCTTTCAGCAACTGTTTTGTAGTTTAATAAGTGTTCAACACCTACGTTACCTGAAACAGCGTTGCCGCCCCAAGAACCGCAGCCAAGTGTTAATGATGGTTCTAATTTGAAGTTGAATAAGTCACCAATACCCCCTTGAGATGATGGTGAGTTGATTAGAACTCTGCAAGCAGGCATTTTCTTAGCGTAAGCATCAATTCTTTCGCTGTGACGTTCGTCTGTGTAAAGAACAGCTGTGTGACCTGCACCACCGTGTGATACTAATAAGTACGCTTTTTCAGCAGCATCTTCAAAATCGCTTGCTTTATATAATGAAAGGATTGGAGAAAGTTTTTCTCTTGAGAATGGATCTTCCCAATCAACAGTAGGTCTTTCAGCTAAAAGAACTTTAGCGTTTTCAGGTACTTCAAATCCTGACAATTCAGCAATTTTGTGTGCTGTTTGACCAACGATGTTAGGGTGAGCAGTACCACGTTTAGGATCGATAAATGGAAGGTCGATCATTTTTTGTTGTTCTTCTTTATTTACTAAATAAGCGCCTCTGTATTCGAATTCTTTTTTAACTTCTTCGTATACACTGTCAACAACGATAACCGCTTGTTCAGAAGCACAAATCATACCATTATCAAAAGTTTTTGACATAAGAATTGAAGAAACAGCCATTTTAATATCAGCAGTTTCGTCGATAACAGCTGAAGTGTTACCAGGACCTACACCTAATGCAGGGTTACCAGAAGAGTAAGCAGCTTTAACCATACCAGGACCACCTGTAGCTAAGATACAATCGATGTGTGGGTGGTTCATTAATTGGCTAGATAAGTCAATTGAAGGAACATCAATCCAACCGATAATATCTTCAGGAGCACCGGCTTTAATAGCAGCTTCCAATACTAATTTAGCAGCTGCGATTGTGCAATCTTTAGCTCTAGGGTGTGGAGAGAAGATAATAGCGTTTCTTGTTTTTAAAGCTATTAATGATTTAAAAATTGCAGTTGAAGTTGGGTTTGTTGTAGGGATGATACCTGCCAAAATACCAAGAGGTTCAGCAACAATTTTTGTACCGTTTGCTTTATCTTCTTTAATTATACCGCAAGTTTTAGCGTTTTTATGTTTGTTGTAGATGTATTCTGAAGCAAAGTGGTTTTTAATAATTTTATCTTCTAGAATACCCATACCTGTTTCGTTAACAGCCATTCTTGCAAGAGGAATACGAGCTTTATCAGCTGCTGTAGCTGCAGCTTTAAATATTTTATCAACTTGTTCTTGTGTGAAAGTTGCATAAATTTTTTGAGCTTTTCTTACTCTTTCAATTAGCAATTCTAATTGTTCAGCGTTGTCAACTAAAGCAGACTTTGTGTTTAAAGCCTTTTCTAAGTTTTCAACATTCTTTTTGCTTTTTGTTGTCATATCTTGTCTCCTTTTTATAACACAACTCGACTAATATTTTGTTGTAATTTGTGAAATTTATCACAAATACATAATACATTAAATATGAAATGAAATCAAGTGTAAATTTTACAATCTTTATCTTTTATTAATGTATCTCTATATTGGGTGAAATTTTTTGCTTGATATGCATGTGTAGAATGAGAATTAAACAAAAAAAAGAGGGCTAAATGCCCTCATTGGAATTAAGAATAGCTGGAAGTATGAAAAAGATTAATTATATTAAACAGTATCAATGATATATTACAATTACCCGGTAAGCTAGGTTCCATAACTTTTTAGGTTATATTGGGGTGAAAAATTTTTATACTTTCGAGTGATTTTATAGCATGTCCAAAGGTGCTAATATAGCTAATAAGTGTATTTTAGGCACTTAATGCTGTAAGTTTGATTATTACTGGTTTTTAGATATCTTAACAAAACTTCATAGTGAGGGTTGACAAATAAAACTTTATAGTTTATAGTGAAAGTGTTAGATGAAGTGTTAAATGAACACTTAATAACAAAGGAGGTACAAAATGGTTACTATAAATCCTGTACGTTTTAACAACACTAGATCAAATATCACCTTCGGCGAAGGTAATTTAAATAACGTTAATTCAAGAGTAGGTTTATTATCTTTAGATAAAAAACCTAGCAATAGAATAAATTTTGAAAAAGACTTATATATTACAGCTAAAGCTGATTCTGTTCAATCTAATCCTTTCAAAGCTGTTGTATATAATGTTGTAAAGGCTTATAATATACTATGCACACCTAAAAGAGGTGCAACCCAAACTGAATCAAAATATATTCACTTACCATATATGGCTTAGTGAATTCGTCAAAAGAAAGACTTAACTCTTTTCATTTACCCCTAATAACTGAAGCTTCTTTTGTTGCTGAGGTTATTTTTTAAACTTCTAAAAACACCATTCATAATATTTGAATGGTGTTTTTTAGCATATCCCGTCTTTAATTTTTGAGTTAAAACGGTGCAAAAATTTTTTAGAATTGACTTTTGGGCTTGTTTATAATATTATCGACCAAGTTGCAATGCTGAAGTTGCATTTTTGGATAATTGTTATGAAAAAACAAATTTTTATATCTGCAATAATATTAGGTTTAGTTTTTAGTATAACTTCAAGTTCTACTTCAGTTTCAGCTGAGAAACTTTCTAGAAAACAGGAAAAAGAGAATGTCTTTTTGAATGCAGCTTCTTTTGGTTTTAGTGATAAACATTATGATGTTGCGGTGGAATATTATACTAAAGCTTTAGAAATTAATCCTAGGAATGCGGCAACATATTCAAAGAGAGGAAATGCGGAATATCTTCTCGGACACTATAAAGAAGCTATAAATGATTATACTAAGGCGCTTGAATTAGATCCAAATTTGGAAAATATATATTATAATCGTGGTATTGCAAAAGCAAATCTTCAGGATTATGATGAAGTAATACTTGATTATACAAGAGAACTTGAGGTTAATGCTAATAATATTAATGCATATCTAAATCGTGGAACAACATATGTATTATTGAAAAAGTACGATTTAGCAATTGATGATTTCTCAAAAGTAATAGCTTTGGATGATAAAAATGAATTAGCGTATTATAATCGTGGAATTGCTAAGAGATATAAAAATGACTATCAAGGTGCAATATCTGATTATTCAAAAGTAATTGAGTTGGATCGTAATAATATTGATGCCTATAATAATCGTGGAGCTGCAAAATATTATTTAAAAGATTATGCAGGTGCAGAATCTGATTATTCAAAAGTTATTTCGTTAGATAAGAATGTTTATAAGGCATATTATAATAGAGGACTTGCGAGATTAGGATTAAAACACTACGAAGATGCGATTATGGATTTTACAAAAGAGCTTGAATTTAATCCGAAAAATGATTTGGCTTATTATGACAGAGGTTTAGCTGAAGGTAATTTAGATCATTATGTATCTGCTATAGATGATTATACAAAAGCTATTGAGATAAATCCTGATAATTCAGATTTTTATGCAGCTCGCGGAGCATTAATAAGTAAAAGCAATGGTGACTTGAAGAAAGCTGAAGATGATCTTAATAAGGCTATAGATCTTGATGGTGATGAGAAGAGAGATACTGAAAAATATCTTACTCGTGCAGTAATTTTTAGTAAAGAAAAGCTTTATTATGATGCTGTGGATGATTTGAATGTTGTGTTGAGTATAACTCCAGAGAACGAAGAGGCAAAAGATTTGAGAGCTTATGCAATAAGTTCTGCCGCTGAAGAAGAAAGAGCGCAACAGCAAGAACAAAATCAGCAAGAAGAACAAAAAACAGAAGAATAGATTTCCATCATTTGTACGGGTTTCAAAACTAACGATTAGTGTTATTATTGTCCTGAAAAGGAGAGTTTTAATATGGAAATTAAAATTGTTGAAAACACTAAAGAGGTGTTATGTGATGTTCTTGTTGTCAATAAATTTGAAGGAAAAGAAACTTCAAATTCTTTGGTAAACAAATATGCGCCGGAAGATTTTACTGGTAAAGCTGGACAAATTTTTGTTATGCATACGCAAAAAGAGTTTCCATCCACATATATATTAGCGTTGGGTTTGGGTGATGAATCTTGTATGGATAATAATATTATTAGAGAAAATGTTGCAAAGGCTATAAAAAAATGTGTTGAATTAAAAGCTAAAACTGTAGCTTTTGATTTTTCAACCGATTATGGATTCTGTATGCCATTAGTGATGGGTGTTAATATTGCAAATTATCATTTTGATAAATATAAAAATAAAAAAGCTCATAGAATTGCAGAAATATATTTATCCAATGTAGTTCCTGAAGCTGTAAATGTTGCAAGTATAATTTCAGATGCAATGAAATTATCAAGAAATTTAGCAAATGAGCCTGCCGCATTCTCAACTCCGTCAAAATTGGCGGAAATTGCACAAGGGTTTGAGGGTATAGAAACAATCGTATATGAAGAAGATAAGATTAGAGAACTTGGAATGACAGCTTACCTTGCAGTAGCTCAAGGTAGTGTTCAGCCTCCAAAATTTATTCATATGAAATATGTTCCGGAAAATCCTAAAAAAAGAATTGCGATAATTGGTAAAGGATTATGTTTTGATAGTGGAGGTTTGGATATAAAACCTGCAGCATCAATGCTTAATATGAAAGATGATATGTCAGGAGCTGCTTGTGTATTAGGTATAATGAAAGCTTTACCTAAGCTTCATCCGGATGTAGAAGTTCATGGTATTATTGCAGCTTGTGAGAATATGCCTTCAGGCTCTTCTTATAAACCTGGTGATATTTTGACTGCTAAAAATGGTAAAACTATTGAGGTTGATAATACAGATGCAGAAGGTCGTTTAACTTTGGCAGATGCATTGTGTTATGCTTGTGAATTACAGGTTGATGAAGTTGTTGATATTGCTACACTGACAGGAGCTTGTATGGTTGCTTTAGGCTCTGCAGCTTCAGGTATTATGGGTAATAATGATGACTTTGTTAAAAATATTATTGAAGTTGGCGCATATGCAGGTGAAAAATTCTGGCAGCTTCCAATGTGGCAAGAATATCGTGATAATATGAACAGCGATGTTGCGGATATGAAAAATACCGGTACAAGATACGGTGGAGCTTCTGCTGCAGGCATGTTCTTGAAAGAATTTGTGACTGATAATGTAAAATGGGCACATTTTGATATTGCTGGTACAGCTTTTCTGGATAAACCTCAGAAAGAGTTCTGTAAAGGTGCAACAGGTGCAGGGGTTAGAACTCTGTTAGATTATATAATTTGTCAATAGATTTTAGGAAGGCGGAGAATTTTAATTCTCCGCCTTAATTTTTTTATGTTAAAATGGGCTTATGTGTGAAAAAAATCTTAAATACTATATAAAAGAATTATTAACTATTGCAGCTCCTATTATAATGGGGAATCTTGGTTTTATATTAATTGGAGTTGGTGATGTATTGATTGCAGGACGTCATTCAACTGATACTTTTGCAGCAATAAGTATTGCAACTGCAATCGTCAATTGTATTTTGACATTCGGGATAGGATTGATTTCAAGTATTTCGCCTTTATTGTCAAATTATAGAGGAGAAAAGAAGTCTATTAAAAAGTATTTTTATCCTTCAATCCGTTTTTCAATGCTTTTGGCATTGATAACTTCATTTGCTATAGTTGCGGTTATACCTTTAATTCCTAAAATGGGTTTTGAAGATAAATTAGTATTTCCTGTTCAGGAATATATGTTTATAACGGCTCTTAGTACATTTGGAGCTTATTTACATGCTTGTTTAAAAGAATATTTACAAGCTTTTGAAATTGTAATGTTTCCGAATTTATTAACAATATTTTGTGTATTTTTAAATGTTGTATTAAATTGGATTTTAGTATTCGGGTTTGGACCAATTCCTTCGCTTGGAGTCGTAGGACTTGCAATTGCAAGTTTACTTGTTCGATATTTTATGGGATTTGCTTTATTAATATTCTGTTATCTAAATATGTCATTCCGAAATTATGAAGATAAAAAGTATTACAAAAATATGATAAAACTCGGAATGCCGATTTCGCTTGCTGTAATGGTAGAATTTGTTGCATTTAACAGTATTGCAATTTTTATGGGTAGAGTTTCAGGTGTTTATGCTGCGGCACAAAATCTTGTGTGTACGCTAACTACAATTTCATTTATGATACCTTTTGCTATCTCGAATGCTATAGCTGTTAAGGTTGGCTTTGCTAATGGAGCTGAGGATTATAAGGATTTAAGAAGATATTCGCAAGTCGGAACTGTTATGTCAGTATTATTTATGATGTGCAGTGCTATCGTATTTTTATCCTTTCCAAAGCAAATCGTCGGTATTTTTACTGTAGATCCTGAACTTTTTAAAATCGCGATTCCTGTAATGTATGTTTTCCCATTGTTTCAAGTTTTTGATGGGTTACAAATTTCACTTGCGGGAATATGTAAAGGTATAAAGCAAACAGATGTGGTTCTTTTTGCGAACTTTGTTGCTTATTGGTGTGTTGCTGTTCCTTTTGGATATTTACTTGCCTTTTATTTTGATTTGAAGTTATCAGGATTCTGGATAGGGCTTGTTTGTGCCGCAGTCTTATTGTGTACGATAATGATTCTAAAGCTGAAAAAGTATTTTGATTTTTATAAAAAGCAAGAAGTTTAAAAATCGATAAACCCTGAACTTAAGTTCAGGGTTATTATTTGGGGTAATTATATAATATATATTGCTTTTATTTAAAATACGAAAAATAGTAATGTAAACATGCATCCTAACGAAGCTGCACTGAATAGAAACCAAGTATGCATAATAGGATGTTGGTAAGACCAAATTTCTTTAATTGTACTTGTTGCATTTGTTAGGGTGCGCATGTTTTTTCTCCAATAAACTCGTTTTCTATATATTCTATTTTCCACATTTATCAAAAAACAACATCACCTGTTTGGTTGATTATTAATTTAGTTTATCTTATTATTGATTTATGCGTAAAGTTGAATTATTAATGCCTGCGGGCAATTTGGAAAAATTAGAATATGCCGTAAGATACGGTGCAGATGCTGTATATTTAGGTGTAGTAGATTTCAGTTTACGAGCAATGCGTAAGGGTGAAATTATTACTTTAGAAAATTTGAAAAGTGCTGTAGATTTGGCTCATCGTTTGGGTGCAAAAGCATATATGACATTAAATATATTTGCATTTAATGAAGATATTAAAAATTTGGAATCCTGTATTGAGATCATTAAAGATGCAAATCCTGATGCAATACTTGTTAGTGATTTTGGTATATTAAGACTATTAAAAAAATATATGCCGGATACAGAACTTCATATAAGTACACAAACTAATATTTTGAATTATGAATGTGTAAAGTTTTGGCAAGATTTGGGTGCAACCAGAGTTGTTCTTGCTCGTGAATTATCTATACCTGAAATTGCTGAAATTAAATCAAAAGTTCCAGATATGGAAATTGAATGTTTTGTCCATGGTTCTCAATGCGTGTCTTTCTCTGGAAGATGCTTGTTAAGTGATTATTTTACTAACGGTGAAAGAAAAGCTAATCATGGTAATTGCTCTCAACCATGCCGTTGGAGTTATAAGCTTGTTGAAGAAACAAGACCTGGTCAATATTATGAAATCAATCAAGATGACAGGGGTTCTCATATCCTAAGTCCGAAAGATTTATGTTTGGTTGAGCATTTGAAAGAAATGATTGATGCCGGAGTAGATTCTTTTAAAGTTGAAGGTAGAACAAAAAGTTTGTATTATGTTTCAGCTGTTGCTAAAACGTATAGAAATGCTATTGATGAAATCCTTGGCAATTCTGATGCTGATCTTTCTAAATACTTTATCGAATTGAAAAAAGTTGGAAATAGAGGTTATACTAAAGGCTTTGCTCTTGGTAATAATAATTCTGAAAGTTACAGTTATGATATTTCAAAAGGTCTTGCAGGTGCAGATTTCTTATTTGAATTCCATGACAGAAAAAAATATTCTGATGTCAAATTCGATTCTGATTGTAATGATAACTTATATTTTGTCAAAGTTAAAAATAAAGTTTTACTAAATGATGAAGTTGAAATTATTACTCCAAAAGAACAGTTTGTGGCTAAAATTATAGAAATTCTTGATGAAAAAGGCGAGTCACAAGATTTGGCAAATACTAATGCTGACGTTTATTTGAAGTTCGATAAAGAACCTGAAGATTACTCTGTAGCTTTGGCTCGTACGATTGGAGTGAAAGAGCATGTTTCTTAAACCTGATTATAATTTAAAAAATATCTATGATATAAACTTGGAAGAATTAGAACAATCAGGAATTAAGGCTATGCTGTTTGATTTGGATAGTACTCTGATGGCTTCAAAGTCAGGTGTTTATTCTGAAGAAATGCAGCAATGGTTAAGAAAAGTTCAAGAGAAATTTTTCATGGCTGTTGTTTCAAATAATAAAAATGAAACATATATAGAAAAAGTAAAAAAGATATCAAACTTTCCAACTTTATTTAATGCTTGCAAACCTAAAACAGGTCCGGTATTAGATTTTTTAACTAATTATAATATAAATCCGAAAGACTGTGTAATAGTTGGAGATAGGCCATTAACTGATATTTTGTGTGGTAAATATTTGGGATGTAAAACTATTCTGGTAGATTCTATTACTGCTGATACAGAGTCTAAAGTTGTTAGATTTGTAAGAGCTTTGGAACGATTATCTATTCGTTATTAGATAATTCTAAATCTTTAGATTGAACTTTTTGAATTTATTTAAACTTTTACAAAATGTAAACTGGTTAAAACTCAACGATAATAATTATTTTGGGGTGTTCTCATATAAATATTGTATTATTCTTGCGTTTTTTGCCTAAATGTGAAACTTATGATATGATTTGTATAAAAGCAGTTATTTTTTAAATACATCAAATAGCTGATACAAATATATCGTAGCTTTAATATAATGTAATCATTAACTATATTATTAGATGGGTGGGAATAAAGTGAACACAAATTACTATAGGAAAGAGAGTTGGGTAGATAACACATTCAGTAAACGTGGAAAATGCGTTCTGACATTATTAGCTGTTATCTTTTCTGTTGGTATTATTGCCGGCGGATGTGGTTTTATGCAAAATTTAGGCGGAGCAAATCAAGAGGAATCTCCGGTGCAGGAAGTTGCTAATATCCCTGCAGTAAAAGATGAAGTGAATGTTCCGGATGAAAGCAAAGTTGATCTTGATGTGGAAGAAAATCAAGCAAGCAGCATGGTTTCATTGGACGTATCTTCAGTTGGAAGATCGGATCCTTTCATGCCGTCAGATGAAATTCAAGCGTTTGAGGATGCTAAAAATTCTGCGTTAGCTGAAGCATTAGCTCATAATGCTCAAATCAATGAATTGAACAAGTTGAAAGATGTGGTTGTTAGAGAAGCTGATGATATCAGCCCTTACAGTTTTAATTTACCTGTTCCTCCAACATCCTTGGCTTCATCATCTTCTGCTGCGGCTAAGATAACAAGAACAAAAGTTGTTGGTATTATGTATAACCAAGCTAATCCATCAGCTATTTTGAATGTTGATGATAAAGATTATTTAGTAAGACAAGGCGATAAAATTATCGGTCAAGAATATAAAGTTGTTCAAATTAACCCTAACTGGATTGTTGTTAGTTTAGGGTCAAATGTATATTCTGCTAGCATTGGTGAATTGTTCTCTAGGGAAGAATTTAGTAGAAATCAGAATGATTTGTATAATTTGAAAAACAGATTTGGTGGTAGAAAAGGTTAATAATAAAGTAATAAGCAGGAGCAGATATGAAAAATAAGATTAGAGAAAAAATTATTGCAAGTGTTATGTTGTCAGCTTTCGCTGTAACTAATTCAGTTGGTGCTGCGTTTGCAATGAACGACATTTACAGTTTTGATGAAGCTTCAAGACCAATGCTAAGGTCAACTGAAGTAGCTTCTTTAGATATGAATTCTGGTGTTAACATTGGAAATGCTGATTCAATTGTTAATTTAAGTTTAAGAGATGCTGATGTTAAGCAAGTTTTAAGAATGTTTGCTGATCAAGCAGGTATGAATATTATTTTCTCTTCTTCTATTGAAGAAGGTACTGTAACAATGGATTTAGTTGATATTCCTTTAGCAGAAGCGTTAAAGTTAGTTGTATCTACTAATAACTTGTTCTATGATATTCAAGCAAATACTTTGATCATTTCAACAAAAGACGAAGCATTATCTGTTGCTCAAAAAGGAATGACTATTATTCCTGTTAAATATGTAAATGCTGCTGCTCTTGCATCTTTTATGAATTCTAATATATTTAATAAAAATGGTGTGAATCCGGGAGTGTCTACAAAACCTGTTGTAACTACTAACCCTGCAACTAACGAATTAATTGTTATGGGTACAGCTGCTGATGCTTCAATGGCTAGAAAAATGGTTGAACAATTTGATAGAAAACCTCAAGTTACAACATTTAAAGTAAATCATACTACACCTGCAGAAATGGCTGATATGATTTGTACTTCATTATTACCATCAACTATGGGTACTGCTGGAACTTCTGCCGGTGGCAGTGGTGGTGACTCATCTACCGGTTTTGCTGCTGGTATACCTACTGGTTTTGCTTCTGATGATAGTGGCGATGACAGCGGTGATGGCGGAGATGATGGTGGCGACAGCTCATCTTTCTCTGTTGGCGGAGGTAAGTTGGTATGTAGTTTAGATGCTTCAGCTCCTTCGGCTGACGGTATTGAAGGTTTAGCATTTAAAAATCTTTCAGTTTCATACTTCCCAACTTTAGGTACTATTCAAGTTATTGGCGGTTCTCAAACTCAAATTGATATGATTCAAGAATATATTGCCGCTAATGATAGAAAAACTCCTCAAGCTTACATGGAAGTTCAAATTATTTCATTATCTGAATCAGGTAGTAAAACATTTGATAATACTTGGCAGTTCTTAAGTAAGAACTTCTCATTTAATGCTGGAAGAGGTTTCTCTACTAACTCTATGTATCCTGTATTCTTCGCAGGGCATGGTTATTCATTAGTGGATTCTAGCTCTTGGGAAGATGCTGATTTAGAAAAAGGTATTCCAGGACACTATAAAGAAGTGGGTAAAGTTAGTAAATGGGGAACTTCACCACATTTGGTATACTCAGTTAACTACTTGATTGAAAATAGAAAAGGTAGAGTACTTGCAAATCCAAGAATCTTGATGACAAGTGGACAAAAATCAGTTATCGATTTAACATCTGACTATGTATCTAAAGTTACAACTCAATACTTAGATAATGGTACAGCTACCGCTTCTCAAGTTCAAAAAGAATATGAAATCGGTGATGATAACGGTATCAAAGTTACAATTACTCCGTTCATCAGTCCGGATGGTTATGTAACATTGGATATCACTCCAGAATATTCAACTATTGCATCTCAAATTTCAGCTTCTGGTGAAACTGATGATCCGGATATCGTAGCTACATTACTACAAAGACGTAATTTATCATTGAAAGGTATTAGAATTAAAGATGGTGAAACTCTTGTAGTCGGTGGTATGATTCAAGAAACTGAAACAAAATCTGTAGCTAAAATACCGTTCTTAGGTGATCTTCCTGTAATCGGTATGTTCTTCAGAAGTACAACTACTGGTAAAGAAAAACAAGAAATGGTTATTATGTTAACGCCTCAAATCGTAGTTGATACTGAAGATGCTGTAGCAGATGATACTACATTATAATTAATCAATTTATTGAATACACATATTGAAGAGAAAAGTACTACAAAGTAAAAATGAATGCACTAATTTTAAGATTAAAAAACAGCATAGACCCGAAAATACTTGAAAGTATTGATAAAAATCTAATGGGACAATATCAATTTGTCCCGATTAGTGTGAAGGATAATTTCCTCTTCGTTGCTGTTTCAAAAAATTCGAATAAAGATCAAATTAACAACTTGTTGAAAAACAAGTTTCAGCAATCAATAAAGTTCATGTTAGTGGGTGAAGATGATTTACGTGAATTGTTATCATGCTTCATCCCTGCAGGGAACTTACCAAAAGTTACTAATACTGAAAAAGCTGAGACTTCAGCTGTCGAGTCTGAAACCAGAAACAATGGTGGTAAATTAGGTGAAATTCTTGTAGCAAAAGGTCTTCTGTCTGATGTTCAGTTGATGAAGGCTTTAGCAGAAGCAAAACGTAAACATATCCCTATTGGCTCTATGTTATTTGAAATGGGACTTATTTCTTTGGATCAATTGAAAGAAGTTCTTCATTCTCAAACAGGTTATGAGCTTGTATCTGCAGATCTGCTTTCAAATCAAAAGAATTTTGTTAATATTTTACCTGAAGATTTTATTAAAACTAATTCCGTTATTCCGGTATCTTCAGATGGAAAAACTCTTGTTTTAGGGGTTGTAAAGCCTATAAAACCTGATGTTTTAAAAGAAATTATTTATTTAACAGGGCAAAATCCTAAACAGTTATTGATGACTCACTATGAGTTCACAACTGCTGTTAATACTTTTTTCTCTGAGCAGAAAAAACAGACTGAAGAAATCATTGAACAGATTAAAACTGAAACTATTGATTCCGATGAAGAAGCAACTCTTTGGGAACAAGTTAATGATGAACTTCAGGATGCAACTGGTTCCGTTGCAAAATTTGTAAACCAAATTATTACCAACGGTATCGATAATAAAGTTTCCGATATTCACATCGAGCCAAGACTATCAGGGTATATTGTAAGATACAGAAAAGACGGTATGCTTCAAAAAGTTCTTGATGTACCTGCTAAAGTTGAAACCTCTGTTATTGCACGTTTTAAGGTTATGGCGAGAATGAATATTGCAGAAAACAGACGACCTCAGGATGGTACGTTCTCTATTTCTTATAACGGATGTTCTTATGACTTCCGTATAAATACCCTTCCTGTTTCCGGTAAGGAAAAAGTCTGTATTCGTATCTTGGCACCGGCAGTTTCATTGGCTTCAAATGATAAAGAAATTAAGCTTGTCGGAGCTACAGAATTAGATGTTCAAAAAGTTAAACAGATGGTATCTTGCCCGAACGGTGTTATTTTGACTTCAGGTCCTACCGGTTCTGGTAAAACCACTACTCTTTATTCAGTTTTAAAAAGTTTGAATGATGAATCTGTAAACATAACTACAATTGAAGACCCGATAGAAATTAAGCTTGAAGGTATCAACCAATCACAAATTAACGCAAAAGCAGGTATTACATTTGCATCTTGTATGCGTGCTATCTTGCGTCAAGACCCTGATATCATTCTGGTTGGTGAAATTCGTGACTATGAAACATTAGAAATTGCTATTTCCGCTGCATTGACAGGTCACTTAGTATTAAGTACTGTCCACACAAACTCTGCAGCAGCAACCGTTACTCGTTTAATTGAAATGGGTGCAAAAGATTATCTTGTTTCTTCAACATTATCAGGTGTAATTGCACAACGTTTGGTAAGAAGGCTTTGTGATGATTGTAAAGAAGAATACCATTGTACAAGAGAAGAAGCTATGATGGTTACTCATAATGAAGATGAAATTAAGTTAATTATGGAAACTCCGATTTATAGATCTGTTGGATGTAATAAATGTGGATTCCAAGGTTTCAAAGGCCGTCTTGGTGTATATGAAATTATGATGATTACTAAAGAAATCAAAAAACTTATTGCACAGGGTGCGCACGATTTGGAAATTGAAGAAAGTGCAGTTGAAAATGGTATGACAACATTGCATAAATCTTGTTATCAACACATAATAAAAGGTATGACTACAATCGATGAATTCGTGAGAGTTCTAGGTATGGCAGGCGAATAGGGGAATTATGACAGTTTATAATTATACAGCGATTAAAGAAGGAACAAATGAGCTTGTAAAAGGTAAAGTTGAAGCTGATGATTTGCGTGAGGCGCGTGCAGCGGTTAGGCAGTTAGGTTTTACACCTACAAATATTACAGAAGAACAAGCTGTTAAAAAAGAAGATAAGAAAAAGCCTACAGGTAAGATGCCAAAGTTAGGTTTGGCAGAACAGATTGATTTTACATCAACTCTTCAAATTCTTGCTGCCGCAG
Organism: bacterium; assembly: GCA_014803505.1. Classification (GTDB taxonomy): domain Bacteria; phylum Cyanobacteriota; class Vampirovibrionia; order Gastranaerophilales; family Gastranaerophilaceae; genus Zag111. Next base: position 30,259 of record JAAVBM010000014.1, read on the forward strand.
GTATTCCTATTATCGAATCTTTATTGTTCATTGAGAATGACGCTGCAAAATTAAAGATTAGACAAGTTGCTACAGAATTAAGACGTCAAATTATGAACGGTGGTACTTTTGCAGGTACTGTTGCAAAATACCCTGAACAATTTGGGCAAGTTTACATCGGTTTGGTTAGAGCCGGTGAAGATTCAGGGGAATTGGAAAAAACTTTGGATCGTTTGTTAGAATTACTTAATAAACAGGCTGCAATTAAATCAAAAGTTATCGGTACATTGATGTATCCGGTATTTGTAATCTTGTTGGCTGTGTTTATCGTAATCGTCATGTTAGTATTCGTATTCCCAGTATTTAAAGAAATGTTCGATTCTATGGGGATGCAATTACCTTGGATTACAAGAGTCTTAATGGAAATGGGTTTATTCCTTAAGAAAAATTGGTATAGTATTCCAATTGCATTTGCATTAATTGGTGCTTTTATCAACTTCTTGTTCCGTTGGAAACCTAGTAAATGGAAGATTGATGAATTTTCATTAAAACTTCCGGTTTTAACAGACTTAATTCAATATTCAAATTTTGCTAACTTTATTGCAGTTATGCAAGTTGCATATGACGCAGGTGTTCCTATTCTTGAATGTTTATATTTGTCAAATATGACATTGACTAACCATACTTTGGAAACAAGAGTAGAAGAAGCTACATTAAGAGTACAACAAGGTCAACACCTTTCTGCAGCATTAAGAGCTACAAGAACTATGCCTAAGATGATTCTGTTTATGATTGCAACAGGTGAACAATCAGGTCGTTTGGGTGATATGCTTGGACAAGCTACAAACTATATTGATAAACAATTAGATACTATTATTGATATTATGACAAAAATGATTGAGCCGATCATGTTGATTGTAATTGGTTCTATCGTACTTGTATTGGCAGCAGCACTTTACTTACCGTTGTTCGCATCTTACATGGGTATGTAATATCAAAAATAAATTTTTAACAAAAGACTCCGTATGTACGGGGTCTTTTGTTTATGTAATAATACTTTTATGAAAAAGAATATTATTATTACGGGATCAACATCAGGTATTGGTAAAGAGTTAGTTAGAATATTTGCAAAAGATGGTTCTTATCACGTTTTTGCAGGATACAGAAATAAGGATTTAATAGAGCGTATCGATAATGTAGAATATTTTTATATTGATATGAAAATATCCGATTCTATAAAAGAGGCAGCTAACTTTATTAAATCTAATACTGATAAAATTGATATTTTAATAAATGTAGCGGGTTGTGTTGTCGCAGGTCCGATTGAGAAAATTCCTACAGACAAATTAAGAGAACAGTTTGAAGTGAATACATTTTCTCATATTGAGTTTACTCAGAACCTTGTAGAGGTCTTAGAAAATGGTAGAATTATTAATATAAGTTCTATGGCAAGTTTTGGGCATTTTCCGTTTATTAGTCCTTATTGTGCATCGAAAAGAGCGCTTGATATTTTCTTTAATGCTTTTGCTCTTGAAAATTATAAAAATATTAAAGTTATTTCTGTAAAACCAGGTGTTATAGCAACTCCGATTTGGAAAAAATCAGTGGAAACTAACGAAAAATTATTGAATGATTGTGCTGATTATGAAAAAGAAATGTGTTTTATGAAGAAAAATGCACTTTCAAATACCGATAAAGGATTGGATGTTTTAAAAGCCGCAAAGATGATTAAGTTGATTTCAGAAAAGAAAAATCCTAAAGCTTCATATACACTTGGAAAAGATGCAGCTTTTGCAAGAATATTGTCATTATTTTCTCAAGACGTAATAAATAAGCTTGTTTCTATCGGTTTAAAAAGTCGTATAAAATAGTTATTTCTTGTACATTTTTAGCATTTGGGATATAATATCATTGCTATGGAAGATAAAGATATTGATAAAATTTACGAGCTAATAGACTCGTCTGAATACGAAGAGGCAAAAATTTTAATTACTGAAGTTTTGGATAAAGATTCTGCAGATATAGATGCACAAAGGCTTATGGCGTTGTGTCACGTGAATCTTGAAGATTATGACAGTGCAAGAAAAATTTTGGAAGACGTAATTAAGTATCGTCAAGATGACGCATTATGTTGGTATTATCTTGGCTGTTGTTATGATAATTTGGAGGACTTTATACCTGCAAAGCATGCTTATCATAAAGTTTTGGAATTACGACCAGAATATATTGATGCTTATAAAAGCTTAGCGATTGTTTATATTAAAACCGAAGATTTGGATAAAGCTGTAGAAATTGGTAAAAAAGGTTTGGAATATAGTACTGAAGATGATTATGCATTGTATTATATTCTGGGTACTGCGTGTATGGCAGCGAAAGACTTTGACAATAGCGTATATTATATAGAAAAAGCTATTGAGTTGAATCCTGAAAATGTCCAATTATATAATAATTTGGGAACTTCTTATATGACGATTGGTGAGTTGGATAAAGCTTTTGAAACTTACCAAAAAGCCTCCGAAATGTGTCCTACAGATTCTTTGACTTATTTTAATATGGCATCGATTTTGCAAGTTCAGGATAAGCATCAAGAAGCCTGTATATATTTTGCAAAAGCTTCAGAATTAGAGCCTTCAGAAGATACGTATATTGTTGCTTGGGCATTGTCTGAAGTTAAAGCTGGACAGTTCAAAGAAGCTATTGAGCATTATAAATATTTGGCATCGTCATATCCGCAAAAATCAAATTATAAGTACAATTTGGCTTGTTGTTATCAGGTTATTGGTGAATATGAAATTGCTATTTCATTGTTGAAACAGTTGGTTGTATTGAATCCAAAAGCTGTAAATATTTTGAAAAAATTGGCAAGTGTTTACATGATTACAGGTCAGTATGCCAATGCTAAAGAAATTTATGAGCGAATAGTTAAACAAGGAACAACGTCTTATCAAACGTATTATGAATTGTCGCTATTGTGTGTGAAAACAGGCGATATTGATAAAGCTGAAGAAATTTTGAAAAAAGTTTGTAAACTTAATCCTGAATTTGCGATTGCGCATAAGGATTTGGGCGTAATATATTTGAACAAACGTCTTTTTGACTATGCAAAAGATGAGTTTGAACAGGCTTATAAATATGCTCCTGAAGATTACAGTATTGTGTTGGAATATGCAAATTATTTGCATTCTACTTCAAATTTTGAAGCTGCTGATGAATTCTATCAAAAAGCAATTTCAATTGATCCGGAATCTCCAAGCGGGTTAGCTTTTAGCGCATTAAATAAAACTCATTTAAAACAAATTGATGAAGCTATAACACAGATTAAAAAAGCCATGGAACGTTGCAGTGATTCTGCATTCTTGCTGTTTATAGCCGGAAGAATTTATTATTTGGCAAAGGATTTTGAAACTGCAAAAATGTACTTAGTTAAGGCTTTTGAACTAGAGAGAATGCCTGATGTTCAGAATTTATTAGGACTGTGTTATTTTGAGTTAGGTAGTTTCGGGCAAGCTAAGTCTATCTTTAAGAACATGCTGGAAAAAGTGCCAATGAATGTTAATGTGTTGCTTAACCTTGCTAAATGTTGTGAATCTCTTGGCGAAACTGATGAAGCATTAAAGTATGCCGAGCAGATAGTTGAGACATTCCCAGAATGTGAGGATGCTCAAGAATTGATTCGCAAATTATCTTAATTTACTATTGCAAAAAAATCTTCTCTGGGATGTTAAATATCTTCACAAATTAAATATATGTCTAAAAAACACTTGTACAGACTTTTTCAGGTTTCCGCAAGTGTTTTTTAATTATATTTAACAAAAATAATGTAAATTTTTTGACGAATTTTAAAAATTACCAAAAGGTTTCAGTATTGCTAATTTGTGGGTTTTACAAAAAAATAATTGTAAAAACTTTGGCATGCTTAAGGTAAAACATTAGTCAAATATTAAAATTTAGTCTATGATAGATATACAAATCGGGAACGAGATTAGAAAAAATAAGAAGAACATAGTGTTAACTTTTTACTTTTAATTATATCAACCCATTGAACGATTATATTCTATTCAAATATAAGATATCATTATAGTAAGAAGTGGAAGAAGTGTATTTTGGAGGTAGTTGAGTGTTAGAACATGGATACATACAAATCTATACAGGAGATGGCAAAGGAAAAACCACAGCATCGTTAGGTTTGGCACTTAGAGCACTTGGACATGGTTGGAAAGTTTTAATAATCCAATTTACAAAAGGTGATGGTGCAACTACTTATGGAGAAATCACTTCATCTTCAAAATTTTTACCAAATTTAGACGTAGTTCAATTTGGAATGGATAGAGTTTGTTATTCTCACAATGTATGCTTAGATGACTATAAAGAAGCAAAAAAAGGATGGGAATTTGCTAAAAACGCAATAAATTCAGGAGAATATCAATTGATAATTCTTGATGAAATCAACATTTGTACCTCAATGAATATGATTAAGGTGAGCGAAATTAAAGATACATTGTTGCATAAGCCAGAAAATCTTGAAATTGTGTTGACAGGAAGATACGCGCACCCAGAATTAGTTGCGTTAGCTCATCTTGTAACAGAAATGAAACCAATTAAACATTACTTTGATACCGGCGTAATGGCTAGACAAGGTATCGAGTACTAAATTTAGTTTATATAGTTTTAGGTTAATGTGAATCCTTTTTTGTTTCAGAAATGAAATAAACGGGTATGTTTTGGCATACCTGTTTTTTTTATGGTTATTCTCCATTAAATGAGCAATATTTTAATTTCGAATGTGTATGTATTTATTCAGTGCGAAAATTCATAATTTTTATGCTACAATTGGATTGCGAGATTTGTAAATTAATAGAAGGATTGAAAACGATGACTCAACAAGAAAAAAATCAAGAATCAACATCCTCTCAAAATCAAATTCGTCAAGTGCGAATTCAAAAAATGGATAACTTGAGAGAAAGAGGTTTAAACCCATATCCGTATGGTTATGATAAAGATATTATGGCTCAAGATTTACAGGATAAGTATAAAGATCTTCCTGCTGGTGAAGAAATCGAAGACAGTTACCACGTTGCAGGTCGTGTAATGGCTAACCGTAACACTGGTATGTTTATCGATCTTGTTGATGCTTCCGGCAAAATTCAAATTTTCTCACATAAAGAAAATTTATCTGAAGAAGATTTAAAAACTCTAAAAACTATTGATATCGGTGATATCGTAGGTTTCTATGGTTCTGTTAGAAGAACTCCTCGTGGTGAATTGACTATTAAAGCAACATCTTTGGAAATTTTGTCTAAATCATTACTTCCATTGCCTGAAAAATTCCACGGTCTTACTGACGTTGAAACAAAATATCGTCAAAGATATGTTGATATGATTGTTAATGAAGATGTTAAAAAGACCTTCCAAAAAAGAAGTTTAATTATTCAAAAAGTTAGAGAATATTTGATTGGTAAAGGGTTTATGGAAGTTGAAACTCCAATGCTTCACCCACAAGCCGGCGGTGCAAATGCAAGACCGTTTATCACTCACCACAATACATTAGATATGGATATGTTCTTGAGAATTGCTCCTGAATTATATTTGAAGCGCTTGATGGTTGGCGGTGTTAGTGAAAAAATATTTGAAATTAACAGAAGTTTCAGAAACGAAGGTATTGATACTCGCCACAATCCTGAATTTACTATGATGGAATTGTATCAAGCTTATGTTGATTATAATGACATGATGGAATTAACAGAAAATCTTGTTGCTTATGTAGCTCAAGAAGTTCTTGGAACAACTAAGATTCAATATGGCGAAAATGAAATCGATTTAACTCCTCCTTGGGATAGAAAAACTATGCTTGGAGCAGTTGAAGAAGCTACAGGAATTGATTTTGGTAAAATTGAAACTGTTGAAGAGGCAAAAGAAAAAGCTAAATCTGTTCATGTTGATGCTGATGATTGCGATAACTGGGGACAGGTTGTTGAAAGAGTATTTGAAGAAAAAATTGAAGGTTCTTTGATTCAACCTATTCACATTTATGATTATCCTAGAGATATATCTCCACTTGCAAAAGTTCATAGAGATAATCCTAGATTGACTGAACGTTTTGAAACTCGCGTTAACGGATGGGAAATTTCTAACGCATTCTCAGAATTAACAGATCCAATTGACCAAAGAGCAAGATTTGAAGCTCAAATGGAAGCAAAAGCTGCAGGTGATGAGGAAGCTATGCCTATTGATGAAGACTATATCTGCGCTTTAGAACACGGTGTACCTCCAATGGGCGGTTTAGGATTGGGTATTGATAGATTGATTATGTTATTAACTAACTCTCCTTCTATCCGTGATGTTATTGCTTTCCCAACTTTAAAAAAGAAAGACTAATTTTTGATTGATATAAGACGGCGGAACTGAAATATTTCAGTTCCGCCGTCTTATTGGTTATTTCAGGGTGACCATACCTTATATAGTCATTCTGAGCCAGACTCAAAATCTCTCAGTTGTAAAGACCCTGAATCAAGTTCAGGGTGACCGGACCTATATTGTCATTCCGGACTCGATCCGGAATCTCTCCATAGTTATATTTGAAAATTTTACTATTGAGGAAATTTAAATCATATGGTATAATAGTTATATACTATTAAATGGGAAAGATTTATGAGCAAAAAGAGTTTAGCGTTTACATTATCAGAAGTTTTATTAACGATGACGGTTGTTGGGGTTGTAGCAGCTATGACTATTCCGACTTTGCATTATCAAAAGGTAAGAAAAGAATATACCGCAAAGTTGAAAAATTTCTATAGTCATATGGAAAATGCTATTCTTGATATGCAGGCTGAAAAAGGCTCTTTTAAAGATTTGAGAGAACCTGGAAGTTATCATGATAGTTATCTATGGTATTTAGAAAATATAGATCCATATTATGGTCATGCCTTTGTGAAGGATAATGGTGATAGTTCAAATAACAAAGTTTATTTAAAAGATGGTTCTATGATTACCCAATTCTATCCTGGTCGTTGTATGTATATTGATTATGATATCAATGGTGATAAAGGTCCAAATGCTATGGGTAGAGATAGATTTAGATTTTTATTCTGTTTTACTGATGCTTCACGAACCAGTTGGTTTGGTAATAAAGAGTTTTTCTTTGGACCTTATTGTGGTCCATCGATGTCTGCAGCTGGGACTTCAAGACAAGCTTTGATTAACCAGTGCAAATCAAGTAAAATGTACTGTACTTGCTTATTGCAAAATGACCAATGGGAATTTAAAGACGATTATCCGCTACCATTCTAATTGTTGATTTTATTTTGTATAATGTTTCTTTTTACATTTGTTATATAATGAATGTAAAAGGAGGAGCTTTATTGTGAAAATTGCGAATGATTTAACTCAACTTATCGGAAAAACTCCGATGGTTAGACTTAATAAATTAAATGATGGTTTGGCGGATGTTGTTGTGAAGTTGGAGTATTTTAATCCTGCCAATTCAGTCAAGGATAGAGCTGCACTCCAAATGCTTGTTGATGCGGAACAAGCCGGTAAAATAAATTCTGATACTATTATTATTGAGCCGACAAGCGGTAATACAGGTATTGGTTTAGCTATGATTTGTGCTATTAGAGGATATAAAATTATTCTTACAATGCCTGAAACTATGAGTATGGAAAGAAGAATGCTATTAAAAGCATACGGCGCAGAACTTGTTTTAACTGAAGGAAAACTTGGGATGAAAGGTGCTGTTGATAAAGCTTTGGAATTACATAATGAATATAAGAATTCATTTATACCTTCCCAATTTGACAATTCTTCAAATCCTAAGGCTCATTATTTGACAACATCGGAAGAAATATGGCAAGATACCGATGGTAAAGTCGATATTGTTGTTGCTGGTGTTGGTACTGGTGGAACAATTTCGGGTATTACAGCAAAGCTTAAAGAAAAAAATCCGAAAATAAAGGCTGTTGCAGTTGAACCATATTCATCACAAATTCTGGGCGGAGGTCAAGCCGGACCTCATAAAATTCAAGGTATAGGAGCCAATTTTGTGCCTGCGAACTTTAATGCTGAATTGATTGATGAAATTCTTCCTGTTAAAAATGAGGATGTAATTCAAACTGCCAGAGCTCTATCTAAAAAAGAAGGGATTTTAGCAGGATTTTCAGGTGGTGCAAATGTTTGGGCTGCTGTTGAATTGTCCAAGAGAAAAGAAAATGAAGGAAAATTAATTGTTGCGATTTTGCCGGATTGCGGAGAACGTTATTTATCAAGTGAACTCTATAGTGGTTAAATTTAACAATTGCTTTATGTTATAATCAATTTATGAATTTATGTGTGTTTCAAGGTACATTCAATCCTATTCACAAGGCTCATTTGCGTGTTGCCGATTTTGTTATGCGTAAATATGATTTTGATAAATTCTTGTTTATTCCTGCGTATAACCCTCCTCATAAAGACGTTAATCCTGAATTGTCGCGCCATCGTATGAATATGGTTAAGCTTGCGGTTGGTAATAATACGAAGTTTGAAGTTTCGGATATTGAATATACTCGTGGAGGTAAATCTTATACGTATTTAACAATTTGTGAGTTATATAAGTTGTACGATGTTAGTGGTAAAATTCATTTTTTAATCGGCACAGATGCTTTTCAGCATATTGAATCTTGGTATGAATCTGAAAATTTAAAAAAAATAGTTAAATTTATCGTCTTTGTTAGGGAGGACAATTTTGATATTTCAAAGTATGATTATTTGAAAGAAAAAGGTTATGATTTTCAATTTGAACCCCTTACTTATGATGATATTTCTTCTACAGAGTTAAGAGAAAGGTGTAAAAATAACCTTGATATTGATAATTATGTGACAAAGGAAGTAAAGGAATATATTTATAAAAATGGATTATACAAAGATTAGCTCAAGCGATTTATTAAAATGGTTACAGGAAAATTTATGCGAAGAAAGATATATTCATTCGCTGGGTACTGCAGAATGCGCAAGAGATTTAGCTGAAAAGTTTGGTGAAAATTCTGAAAAAGCATATGTTGCAGGACTTTTGCATGACTGTGCTAAGTGTTTTTCTAATGAAAAACTTTTAGAAATTATCGATCAGAATTTGGAAATCGAAGAGGTTGAACGTATGAACCCTAAGACTCTTCACGCTCCTGTTAGTGCATATGTTGCAGAACAAGAATTTGGGGTTGATGATGAAGAACTCTTATCCGCAATAAGATGGCATACTTTAGGTAAACTTGATATGACAAACTTTGAAAAAATTATTTTTCTCGCAGATAAAGTTGAACCAAGAACAAGATGTAACAAATGTTTAGACGAGATTAGAGCATGTTTGAATGAAACTGATGGTTTGAATAAAGCTATGTTGAAATGTTATAAAGAAACTATTAAAAGTTTGGTCAATAGAGATTTAAAAATTTGTCCTGTAACCATTGATATTTATAATTATTTGGAAGATTTAATAAATGTTAATTAACTTAATATTTTTATATGAATAAATGCTGTTCATGGTACAATTTTTCTAAAAGCGAGAGGGTGTAAATGAAATTATTAGAGATTAAGAATAACCTGATTAAATTGTCTTATGGTGAAGGAGAGGTTCCTGTTCTTGGTAGATTTATTGTGCTGGTATCTGATGTGAAATCTTATGTGGCACAATTAGTTAATTTGAAATCAGATTCTGTTAATAATTTTGCGATTGCGAAGTTGTTATTTACTTTCACTACAGATGGTGTTGTTGATAATTATGACGGTTCTGTACCAAGCATGGCTTCTGAAATTTCATTCTTATCTCCTGATGAATTATTGGATTTGCTTCCTGTTGAAACTCCTGTAAAATTTGGTACTCTCGCTCAACAAAAAGAATTGTTAAATTTAGATATCTCTATATTTGAACATAATTTTACAGCCTTTGTAGAACGTGATATTGATAAGTCTACTTTTATTTCAAATTGCGTAAGACAATTGTTTCAAATGAAAGAAAAAAGTGTTATTATTGATACTGATAATTTGTTTGAAGATTATCCGAAAATTAAGTTTGGAGTTGATTTTAAACTTCCTCTTAATTCTGAGATGATAGATTATATTTTTGAATATGAATTATCAGAATTGGATGCTCCAACTAAGGCTATTGTTCAAGATATTTTTTGTGCAGTTCAACAATATATCAAATCTTTAGATTTTGAATTCTTACCTATTGATAATTTTGTTGATGTTGTTGCAGGACAATATAAAGATACTCAAATGCCTGAATTGGCTCTTTTGAAAAATAAATTGTTGAAGTATCGTGACGCAAATGTGTTTGCAAATACTAAGAATGAAGTTCTTGCTTTTGCGGCAAAGCTTAATGAAAAAAATTGTTCTATTGTCGATTTAAAGGATATCAATGAATCTTTGCAGTGTGCAGTTATTTCTTTTGTACACAAAGCTCTTGAAAATCTAGAAAAATATGTTTATTTCTTTGTTCCGCTAAATGATGGCAATTCCGATAAAAAATTATTAAAAAGATTTATAAATCATAACCATGTGTTTACAACAATATTAACAAGCCATTCATATAAATATGCAAGAGCACTTAAGGCTCATGCTGAAAATATGATGATTTTTGCACCACAAACACTACAGCATGATTTTGCAACTTATAATACATTCTTAAATAAGTTGAATCTTGGCGAATGTATTGTTTATGGAAAATTAACTCAAGGTATTCCATTTATTATTGATATGTCTGATTTATCTTTGGATCTGACAAAAGATGATGTTTTAGGTGACAAATATCACTTTGTTCCTATTATTGAAAATAAAGAACTTGTTGCTGTTAATGAAGAGCAACTCGAAATAAATACTGCAAATGTTAATTATCAACTTGACAATATTGCTGTAGCAGAACCTGTTGTTGAGCCTGAACCTGTAGAAGTTGTAAGTCAAATTTCTTCATCAATTCCTGAGTTGGAACAACCTCCTGTTATGATTGAAGAAGAAGAACTTCCGGTTGCACAACCGGTTTCAGAACAATATGTTGAGCCAGAAATGCCTTCTGTAGAATTGGAAGAGTCATATGTTGAAGAAATTGTAGATGTTGCTGATGATACAGAAGTAGAGTTATCTCCGGTTCAAGATTATCAAGAAGAGGAAGTTTTAGAACGTGAAGATCTTCCTTCTATTGAGTCTGAAGAGCCTGTAGTTGAAGAAATTTATGAGCCAACTATCCCTAATGTTCTTGAAGATTCTGGTATTATGGATAATATTGTTGAAGAACCATCTTTAAACGAAGAAGAGGAAGATATATATATCACAGATTTTCCTACCTTTCAAAGTGCTCCAATCGAAAATTCTATAGATTTTGATAATGTGGAAGAAGAATTAACAGAAGATGATTTAAATTTTATTGAAAATAGTCAAAGTTTTCAGGATGGAATGATTTCTGAACCTTTATCTGATATGTCAATTAGTGATAATTATGTAGAAGAGCCATATATCAATGAACAATCTTCGGTTGTTCCTGTCTTTGCTGCAGATACTGATTTCCCTCAAGCTGATAGTGATGAAATTGCATTTGTTCAAGGTGACAGTGTATCTCACCCTCGCTATGGTCGTGGTGTTGTAGAAAAGATTATCAAATATGGAAATAAAACTCTATGTTCTATATCATTTGAAAATGTAGGAAGAAGATTGCTTGATCCTACAATTTCAGAATTTGAAAAAATATAAGAACTATTTTCTAAGTTGGGTTGCGCCTTTTAAATAAACAAATTCAGGGCAAAAATCTTTTTCACAGTTTAGAACAACTAGTACTCTAAGGCACATTTTTAAAGAGTTTGGTACAGGTAATTCGTGAAAACACATCATTGCTGTTTCTGTCCAACCCATGTCTAGTCTTGCGAATTTGGCAGGGAATGCAGCATTTAAGTCTTCTGTAGTTGTAAATACGACATGAGAAATCATATTTACATCAATATTATTTTTTGAAACCATTGTATTTAACAATTCTAAAGTTGCTTCCTTTAAAGAAGACTCTGTATTTGAGTCGACAGTTATAGCTCCACGAATTCCTTTTGTTATCATTATTTTTTTACTCCGTTGTACCAATCTTTGGCAAGCATTTCACCTTTGCCTTCCGGTTTAACTTTTAATAATCTCAAAAGTCCTTCTCCACAACCAATGTCAACACCTTCTTTTCCAAATGCTGCAACTGAACCTTCCGGAGCTTTTCCTTCTATTGGTTTTGATTCTATAACTTTTATGATTTTGTCATTAAAGATAAAATAAGCACTTGGACATCTGCAAATTCCACGAACCAGATTATGAATGTCAAAATTAGATTTAGACCAATCAATTAGACATTCTTCTTTTGTTAATTTATTTGCCATACAAAGTCCATCTTCGCATTGTTTTATAGGTGTTAATGTTTTATTTTTTAATCCAATAAGAGTAGCTTCAACCATTTCTGGTGATTTTTTAGCAATTTCTTCCCATAATTCTTCGCAGTTCATTGTTTCAGATATTGGAATAGTAAGTTTTTGGCAAATATCTCCGCAATCCAGTCCCAGTTCTGTTATCATTGTGCAGATTCCTGTTTCTTTATCTCCGTTTATGATGGCTCTTTGAATAGGGTTTGCTCCACGATATTTCGGAAGTAAAGATGCGTGAAGATTGATTGTTTCGTATTTAGGAATATCCAGAACTTCTTGAGAAAGGATTTGTCCGAAAGCAAAAGTTACAAAAAAATCAGGTTCAAGTTTTTTTAGTTCCTCTTGGATTTCAGGTTCTTTTCTTATAGATTTTGGCTGAAATACAGGGATATTATGTTCCAGAGCAAATTTTTTAATAGGGGACATTTGGATTTTGTGTCCTCTACCTGCAGGTTTGTCTGGCTGAGTAACAACAGCCTGGACCTCAATTTTATCTGAGTTGAATAAATATTCAAGTGTTTTCAGTCCTATATCAGGAGTTCCAAAAAATACGGTTTTAATCATTTTTATTAAGTTCTTCCTCTAACTCTTTTTCTTCAATAAGCAATTCAGGATCTAAATCCGGTAAGTTATATTTTTTTAGTACTGCTTCTGCATCAAAGCGGTTTATGCAGTGGTCAATGAACAATATGCCGTCAAGATGGTCATATTCGTGTTGAATAGCTCTTGCTAAAAGTGTTCCGTCTTTTGCTTCCATTACAAAAGGTTTTCCGTGTTCATTTAATGCTTTTATCATTACATTTTTATAGCGTTTTACATCAGTGTAGGCTTCAGGGAAACTTAAACATCCTTCGTTACTTTTAACTGCTCCGCTTTTTTTGATTATTTTTGGATTGATAAATACAATCGGATTAAGCGGTTCATTACCTGTAGCTACATCGATAACAAATACTCTTACATTTTCTCCGATTTGCGGAGCTGCCAGTCCTACGCCGTTTTGAGCATACATAGTATCAAGCAAATCTCTAACAAGATCAGATATTTTTTTTGAAACTTTATGAACTTCTTTTGAAACTTCACGTAATGAAGGTTCTCCGTAGTGTAAAACTTTTCTTATTGCCATAGTATAAAACCCTTCCTAACTGTTCGTTTAACAATATTTTACTATAAATATTATAAGTGGTAAAGACATGTATCAAATATGTTTTAAATATAGTACTAGTGTTATTCCGGACAGTTTTTAGGGTATCATTATAGCTAGACCCTGAATCAAGTTTAGGGTGACAAAATTTTATATAGTCATTCTGAGCTTGACTCAGAATCTTTTATTTCTTGGCCCCCTGAATCAAATTCAGGGTGGAAAAATAGCGTGTTGTCATTCCGGGCTTGACTCGGAATCTCTTGATTTAATAATGTGTAATTTCCTATATAACTCCTTTAGTAAAGGGGTAGTATTGTTGCGGGATATGTGTTATAATAATTGGGTCTATAGTATATAAGGGAGTTATTTAGTGAAAAAGGGTTTTATTCTATTTTTGTTGGTTATTGGCTTATTAGTTTGCGGTAATAATTGTACTTTTGCGGAAAGTTTACCGAAGGTTTCTGCTATCGCGGAAATAGGAACTTTAACTATTAACAATAACTTGGAACAAGCTTTAGAAAAATGTAATAAAGCTTTAGAAGAATATCCTGATAATTCTGAATTATATTATTGGCGAGCATCTATTAAAGGTAAAATGAATAATAATAAAGAGGCTTTGGCTGATTATAATAAGGCTGTAGAACTTGAACCGGGAGATCCTGATTTGTATGTTATGCGTGGTATCTGTAAATCAGATTTGGACGATAGAGAAGGGGCAATTGCTGATTTTAATAAAGCGTTGGAATTAAATCCTAAAAATTCTTCAGCCTATTCAATGCGTGCTTGTGTGAAATTAGATATGGGCGACTTTGAGGGCGCTACAAAAGATTTAGAGATGGCTAATTCTTTATTTGATAATGATGAAAAGTCTTTTAAACCTGCTGTTCAGTAATTATCTGACATCAATGAATTTGTGGACCTGTGGAATTAATCTTACATTTTGATAATTCTTTGTGAACTTATCAAGAATCTCATTGCAGAAATCGGAAGAAATACTTATAGATCCATCAATGTTCATTTTTGGCTGCAGTACAAGTTCGATATCGAAACTTTTACCAATATTTGAGCATTCGAGAATTTCATTTTCTGTAATATTGGAGTCAAAAACTATTTTTGCAAAAGTATAGATTCCGCTGCATTTCTCGAAAAATTTCTTATGCAAATCTAAAGTTTTCAAATTTGAAGATGATTCAAGTTTTATATCTGCAGAGATTATATCTAAATAGTTTTTTATTTGCTCTAATTCGTCATGCATAGTTGCGTTGGTTTCGAGATAAATTTTTGTTTTACCTTTTATCAAAGGTAGAAATTCTTTTAAAAATCCAACAGAAACTAGAGGTTCTCCACCTGTTAGTGATATCGAATGGAATGTATCCAGCTGATATTCTGTAGAAATTTTATTGAATAATTCCTGTGGAGTATAAGAGATACCATTTTTAAATTCTGTATCACAATAGCTGCAATTTAAATTACAACCGCAAAATCTTATAAAAAGTTGTTTGTATCCTACAACAGGTCCTTCACCTTGTATTGATGAAAAAATTTCGTTGATTTTAGTTTCCATATCCAAAGTTCTTTCTCATATCTTCATTTGATAAATTTTTAAGCTCTTTATAAAGCTTAATTTCATCATCTGACAAATCATGAGAAAATTCAATACTTACTGTAATAATTAAATCGCCGATTTTACCATTTTTTTTGATACCTTGTTTTGCAATACGGAATTTTTGACCGGAACAAGTATTTGGCGGAAGTTTTAATTTTATTT
Source organism: bacterium (assembly GCA_014803505.1). Lineage (GTDB taxonomy): Bacteria > Cyanobacteriota > Vampirovibrionia > Gastranaerophilales > Gastranaerophilaceae > Zag111. Next base: position 45,560 of record JAAVBM010000014.1, read on the forward strand.
TGCCATCAAAACTCGGTATTGTGATTTCTTCACCCAAAGCTGCTTCAAATGGTGTGATTGGAACATTGTAATAAATATTTAATTTATCAAAATGTACTTGAGTTTTTGTTTCAATTTTTATTATTATAAATAAATCTCCGCAAGGCCCGCCATTTCTACCGCTGGCACCTTCGTTTTTTAATCTTAATTTTGCGCCGTCTTTTATTCCTTTTGGAATAGTTACGGTTATTTTTTTTGTACGGGTAATCTCGCCTTTACCGCTGCATTCTGAACATTTACCACCATTTACGAAACGATGTCCGTGACATTTTGGGCAGCTTAAAGTTGTTCTAACATTTATTATCCGTTTGCTTCCTGTTAAAACTTCTTCGGGGCTAATGGTAACTTCTGTAATGATATTATCACCTTTTTTAGGCTTTTTAATTTCTTTTGTATGCTGATTTTTTTTGATTTTTACAAACCAATATTTTAAATTTTTTAGAATAGAATGTTCGTTTATTTTTTTCTTTGGTTGCTCTTTAGAACTTGGTTTTACCTCTGTAGTATATTTTTCTGATTTTGATTTTGCGTTGAGATATTCATCTTCTGCTTTTTGTGAAGATGTTGTTGTTTGTTCGCTTTTGAAAAATCCTTTTACAATATTGTATTGTTCTCTTGATTTTGGATTTGAAAGAATTTCGTAAGCTTCAGTGATATCTTTAAATTTTGCAATGGCATCTTTTTCATTATTTATATCAGGATGATATTTTCGTGCAAGTTTTCTGTATGCAGATTTAATTTCTGCAATGTCAGAATCAACATTTACACCCAAAATTTCATAGTAGTTTTTAGAACTATTAAACGCCATACAATTTATCTAATGATAAATTATAAAATTTCAACATCTCCAGTTTACGGATTTTTGTTTGCGCAAATATCTTTTCTATATTTAATACCTTCGCAATGAATTTCACTTAAGTCTTCGTATAGATAATTTCTTGCACGTGAAAGAGTTCCGGCAGTTCTGGTAAGAGTAAACAGGGCTCCTTTTTCTGTAAGGTAGGAGTCATTATTTGTTTTTTTTGTTTTGATAAAATCTACGTTAGATAAATCTTCAATTTTATCTAATCCGTTTATGTGTTTGTTATATTGTCTTGCTGTTACTGTAGCCGCAACTGATGCAAAATCATTAGTTTTGATTTGTTCATATTCATCTGAGAAAAATCCATTGATGCAAGACATAAATATTTTAATCAAATCATCATCAATAAGATTCAATACCGCAGCACAATCGTGATGTTGGAAGAACGGTTTGAATTCTGATACGAAAAATCTGTCTTCGCCTGTTAAAACACATTCAACTCCGAGTATTCCAAGATAAGGTGTTTCTTTTTTTTCAAGTGAAGATAGTGTGTTTTTAATAATATTGTCAAGTCTGGAAAGTATGATGTCTGAGATTCTAAAATCCGGAGCATAGCAGCCTATTCCGTTTGATAAAATCCCGCCATCACCATCTTCCGTAAATTTATAATCAGCAACTGAAGTTATAGGAATTGCAGTATATCCGTCTGTTATGTAATATACAGTGAAAGTTTTTCCAAAAGTAAATTCTTCTATTAGTATGTCTGATTCGTTTTTAGAAAAAAGTACAGATAAGTACTCGGAAGCCAAACTGATAGTCGGGCATGTAAGTCTGTCATCTATTATATTTGAATATTCAGAACATTTTATTGTAACAGGATATTTTGCAGATTTTAAATAATCTTCAGCTAATTGTTGTTTGTCAAAGATTCCGAATTTTGAAGTTTGAGCGTGTATTTTGTATAGAAATTTTTTACCAAAAGCATTATTCAAAGCTATTGTTGCTGCATCTTTTGTTGGACCGAAAATATTCTGTCCGTTAGCCTGAAAGAATGATACGATATCTGATTTTAAGGCTTTTTCTGAAACAGGAATTGTTAAATGGATATTGTTTTCGAGTGCGAATTTTAATAATCCCGTAGTGTCATCTTCTCTAATATCTATATATTTTATATTTTCGAGTTTTATTGAACTTTCAGGAGTAATATATATTTCGCCAATATTTTTATGGTTTAAAAACTTTTTGGCGATAGCGGAAATATTAGCACCCTGTCCTATTATTAAAATATTCTGTTTCTCTTCTAGCATATAAAAATTATACTACACAAAACAGAGGATTTTGTTAAGTTATTTTAAATTTTTCTGATTAATTGTGATATAATAATGACAAATTAGAATTGATGATTAAAACTACTGTAAAGTAGAGAGGTTATAGATGGCAGGTTTAGTAAATTTTTTATCGAATGTATTTCAGGCTCCGTCAGGTGTTAATTCCACTGCGCCTGTGGTTCGTCAAACAACAAGTCAAAGTCCGTATAGTAATAATCCTTTTGTAAGTTATAATGGAAATAGTTTTTCTTCAAGATATTATGCGCAAAACAAGCCTGTAAAAGGGGGGTACTTCGCAGGTTATTATAACGGTAAACAAAATATTGTCGGTAGGAAATTATTTGTTGAAGTTTAATTTAATAGTTTTATTAAAAAGGCGGAGTTTTAACTCCGCCTTTTTGTATTTCTTATTTCTTAAAATTTTTTAATAAGTCATTTTCCAACCGGAATCAACAGTAGCTCCATAACAATAATTTGCGCCATGTCCTTCTGTACATTTTCTTATTTTTTCATCTACAGTTAATGTTGTGCCATCAGCAGTATCAATAAGTTTTCCTCTGCTGGTTACAAATGTACAAAAATAATCTCTGCCTGACATGTTAGGTGGCTCATTTCCGTTTATGTCATAGCAAAACTCCCCTATCATTTTATCACCATCTGTAAGATCTTCACTTGTTAATCTATACCCAACAATAGCACCATTTTTTAGAATGATACTTTTGTATCCTGGACCGGCTATACCAGTATTAGTATTAGATAGTAGTCTGTATTGAATTTTAGCTGTTCCTGTAGCTGATGTCTTCCAGCAGTTTTTTGCTCCTGCTGTTGTATCTCCACAATCTTGAGCCATAGCAAAGTTTTCTTCTGTTAGTAATTTTGCCGGATCCGTAAAGTCGGTATTAGTTAAACTCTTTGTTTTGTATTTAACCATTTGATCAGTTGTAAGCTGTTGAAATGAGCCAATAAGTCCTTTTAACTGAGTAGTTAGAGTTTGTCTGTTTATGTGGTTCATTAAGCTTGGAATAGACATTGCTGCAATTGCTCCGATAATACCCAAAGCAACAAGCAATTCTGTTAATGTAAATGCTTTTGATTTAAATTTCATTATAAGCTCCTTTAATTATTCATGTAATTAGGATCGAATCCTGATATCTCCATAAGATAATAGCAAATTTCAGTATTACCACTTTTGCAAGCATTAAGAAGTTTTGCGCGGGTATCGTTTCTGGTATAACCGTTTCTTAAGCAGGCTCCAACATCTCCAGAATGTATGCCAGCCTCAATATCCGTGTCGAGTGCTACACATACAATATGTCTGTCAATACCAGCAATATTTGGCGGTTCTGGGCCGTTTAAGTCTATACTTATAGGTAAAAATTTGTTGTTGAATGAACCTGCGTTACTTGGAGAAATATCAATGGTTACACCATTTTTTAGAAGTACAGCTTGTTTGGTGTACCAAAGTCCAACTGTTCCTCCCTTCAAATTTTTGTAATCAGTAGAGGTATTGGCATAGCATTCGTTAGGGGTTTCAGTACTACATACCTTAGCTACATCAAAATTTCGTTTTAAAAATTCAGCCGGTGCAGACATAATATCTGTATTTCTAACATTTGTAGTTGATCTTTGTACTAATTCGTTTTGTACTGCAGAATTTAGGGTTGATACAGTACTTTGTATAAGTGACGTGGCTGCTCTGTTACTTGTATCTTTGATTAACCCTGGAATAACCAATGCTGCAAGAGTTCCAATTACAGCAAGCGTTATAAGGACTTCGCTAAGCGTGAATGCGTCCTTTTTAATCTTAATCATAAACCAATCCTCATTATATCTATATTATTATTTTAACATTATTTTGCAAAAAGTTCAATCGTCTTGACTGGATATTTTGAGTAAGTTAAAATTTAAGAGTATATAAGGTGAAGGGAGTAGAAAATGACTAATATACAAGTTTCACAAGAAATTCAAGAAAAATGCTGCGTGGCTCGCGGTGTTAAAGGAGTACCTGCTCCAATTCCTCAAGAAGGAGAATGGACAAAGTGTAAAGAAATTAAAGATATTTCTGGTTTAACACACGGTTGTGGTTGTTGTGCACCTCAACAAGGTACTTGTAAATTAACTTTAAATGTTAAGAATGGTATCATTCAAGAAGCTTTGGTTGAAACCATTGGATGTTCAGGTATGACTCACTCTGCTGCTATGGCTGGTGAAATCCTTCCTGGTAAAACTATTTTAGAAGCTTTGAATACTGACCTTGTTTGTGACGCTATTAACGTTGCAATGAGAGAATTATTCTTACAAATCGTTTATGGTAGAACTCAATCTGCTTTCTCTGAAAACGGTTTACCTGTAGGTGCTGGACTTGAAGATTTAGGTAAAGGTCTATGCTCTATGTGCGGTACAATTCACTCTACTGCTCAAAAAGGTGTAAGATATCTTTCATTAACTGAAGGTTATATCCTTAAAATGGGTCTTGATAAAAATGACGAAGTTATCGGTTATCAATTTGTTAACCTTGGCAAAGTTATGGATGCTATTAAAAAAGGTGTTGACCCTAAAGAAGCTTATGAGAAAAATATCGGTACTTACGGCAGATTTGCTGATGCTGTAAAATATATCGATCCTCGTGAAGAGTAGGGGGAAGTCACTCTGAACTTGTTTCAGGGTCTGTCTATCTCAATTAAATTGATAGATTTCTTATCAAGTGCGGAATGACAATAAAATAGAACTTATTAAAATAGAAGGAAAAATAATTATGACAGTAAAATTTGAAGGACAAGATAGACGTGAAGCTACTCTTAATAAAGTTTTACCTGAATATGGTTTCAAAAACTTAGAAGAAGCTCGCGATTTATGCTTATCAAAAGGAATTGATGTTGATGCGATTGTTAAAGGTATTCAACCTATCGCATTTGATAATGCATCTTGGGCATATACTTTAGGTTGCGCTATTGCAATTAAAAAAGGATTAACTGAAGCTGCTGATGTCGCAGAAGCAATTGGTTTAGGTCTACAAGCATTTGCTGTACCTGGTTCAGTTGGTGACAGAAGACAAGTTGGTATTGGTCATGGTAACTTAGGTGCTATGCTTCTAAGAGAAGAAACTAAATGCTTCTGTTTCTTAGCTGGTCACGAATCTTTCGCAGCTGCTGAAGGTGCTATCGGTATTGCTAGAAATGCTAATAAAGTTAGAAAAGAACCTTTAAGAGTTATCTTGAACGGTCTTGGTAAAGATGCAGCTTACGTTATTGCAAGAATTAACGGGTTTACTGCTGTTGAAACTGAATATAACTTCAAAACAGGCGAATTGAAAATTGTTAAAGAAACTCCATTCTCTGATGGTGAAAGATCAAAAGTTCGTTGCTATGGTGCTGATGATGTTTCTGAAGGTGTTGCAATTATGATTCAAGAAGGTGTTGATGTATCTATCACTGGTAACTCAACTAACCCAACTCGTTTCCAACACCCTGTTGCAGGTACTTATAAAAAATGGTGTTTCGAAAATGATAGAAAATACTTCTCAGTAGCTTCTGGTGGCGGTACTGGTAGAACTCTTCACCCAGATAACGTTGCAGCCGGTCCTGCTTCATATGGTATGACAGATACTATGGGAAGAATGCACGGTGATGCTCAATTTGCAGGTTCATCTTCAGTTCCTGCTCACGTAGAAATGATGGGCGTTATCGGTATGGGTAACAACCCAATGGTAGGTGCTACTGTTGCATGTGCTGTTGCTGTTTCTCAAGCTATGAGCAAATAATAAATTTTAAATTTATTTAACTAAAAATGTCTTTAACTGTAAAGTTAAGGGCATTTTTTTAGTCTAATTATTGAATTGTTAAGTTTAAAATGTATAATTTATAGACTTATTATCTATTAAGTATATATTTTTAATATAAATCATCCTCTATATAACAGAATGTTAACAACATTTTGTTTGAATAGGCAATTTCTACATGTAAAAAACGTTTATATATATGTAAGGGGAATGCAAAAAGCATTTATCGGAAAAGAAAATTAAATTCTAAATTATAAGTAAAAAGGATTTAAGTAAAAAAAGTTTTTTTATACTCTCTCTCTCTTAATATCCTCGTGTTTATTTAATGTTGCCATAATCTGGCAACTTTTTTTTGCTTTAAATAGTGGGTTTTGTTTATATTTTTAATTCTGTAAAATTTGATTGTTTTAGTTTTGGTAACAAATTTGGTAACATTATAAATTCAATTTATATAAAATAATAATTTTATTATTCATATTTACTCAAGCTTTTTTATGATTTATTTTTTATCAATTTCTACTTTCTCTTTATTTTTAACTTTAATTTTTAATTCTCTTTTTCGACGGATTTCTTTTTTGGTATCAAAGTAAGATGGTGCATTTTTATCATATAGGAATGTTGTTATTAAAATAAAGTGTATTAAGTAATCAATTGTACCTAACTGAACAGGTTTTCCAATAAAAAACATTCCTATTGAAAAAGAGCAAAATGTTGAAATTACAAAAACAAAAATACACCACCCTTTTGATAATTTCTTTTTTAAGAGTAATCTGATAAATCCGATTATTAATACTGCTGGTAGTATATCCCCAATTAGTGCTCCTATTAACATTGCTAAAATATTCATTTAATATCCTTTTTATAATTAGTTTTTGATTAAGTATCTTTTGAAAGAAACAACCAGGCTCTTTATTGCGTTGATTATAACATAAAGACTTGAAAAGGATAAAGTAAGCTTAAGATTTTAGGTTGTCAAAGTGGTTGAACTTCGAATTAGGTTATATATCTATGGATTTTAATATTTTTATAATAAAATTAGGATATGAATTCACTTTTTGACTTTGATAAAAATTATGGAAATGTTGTTGGTACTGATGAAGCCGGTAGAGGTCCTGCTGCTGGTGGGGTTTTTGCTGCGGCAGTTTATTTTCCTGAAGTGACAAATTCATTAGTTGCAGACTTAGATCGGTTAAATGATTCAAAAAAACTATCTGAAGTTGCTCGTGAAAAATTGTATGATGTTATTATTAAAAATTCGATAAATTCAGTCATTTGTGTTGATGTAGATGAAATTGAAAAAATAAATATTTTAAATGCTTCGCTTAAAGCTATGAAACTGGCTTGTGAAAATGTTGTGCAAACTTCCAAGTTGGAAAATTTTATTACACTGGTTGATGGAAACAAATTGATAAAGAATTATACTTATTCTCAAAAATATATTATAAAAGGTGATGGACAATCTGCAGCTATTGCAGCTGCAAGTATTCTTGCCAAGGTTACACGTGATAGATATATGGATGAATTGGCTGCAAAATACCCTCAATATGGTTGGAATAGAAATTCAGGTTATTTAACTCCTGAACATATAAAAGCTATTGATGAATACGGGTTGTCAGAATATCACAGGCCGTCGTTTTTGAGAAAGCATTTTGAAAAACAAAAACAATTAACTTTGTTTTAGGCTATTGATATATAAGATTACCTATTTGTACCTTTGTTACGTAAATGGTTTCGCTAGTACCGTTACCGCGGTCATCGTTTTCAGTATCATTTCTGCCCATGCTGGTTCTGTAATATGATTTATAACCGTTTTTGTATTGATATTCCATGTCTATTAAATCGCCTTCAATTTTAACTTTATCCCATTTTTTTATTTTAAGTAAAGCTGCCATTATATTTCTATTTGCGGGTACAAGGTGAGAATGTGACCAGTGAGCTTTTGCGTAATCTATGGAAATCGGTGTCGGATATGTTTTATAATTTGTCCATAATATTCTGGTACCTGTTATTGCTGTTTTTTCACTATAGCTTTTAAAATATTTATTATAAACTTTTTTCTCTCCAATATCCCCCCAAGAAGTTCCAATATCATAAAGTGCTGCGCTATCAAAGAAATCATTTACAAAGAAAAAGTCATGATTATACGCAACGGTTAATCCTGATAATTCATAATGAGCTACAGGTATTATTTTTATTCTATGTTTGTTTATTAATGATGTGTATGTAAATGTTTTTTGTAAGCTTTCAGTTTCTGTATAGTCAGTTTGTATCGGTTCTTCTTTTGTAATTACCGGTCTTGCTGCTAATTTTGTAGGTATTGCAATTCCAAATTTTAACCAATATCCAATCCAACCTCGAAATAGGAATATTAATATAATAATAACCGTTAGAGATATATTTACGATTTTGTTTTCGTGTATTAGTACATCTCTAAGTAATCGGGCTTCTATTTCTGCAGTTGTTGAATCGTTAAATATTGGTTCATTCATTAGTTTATTTTATATGTATCATGAAAATTTGTCATACTGTTTGAGTATGAGAATTATTAATATTTGTTAATAAATTACAAAATACTTTAAAGTTAATATAAAAAATGCCGATAACATATTTGTAATCAGAAGTCTATGGAGTAAAGAAAATGATAAAAAAGATAACAACACCATCCGATAATAGATGCGAATGTGTTGAATTAATATTAAGAGGAGCAAAGAAGCGCCGTAGTTTGGCGTATGCGAATGCGTGTATGATAAATTCTGACGCAGGAATCAAGGCGAATCTATCCGCTGTAAAATAATTAGAGTATAAACTTAAAAATAAGAAGAGAGTTTTAATAAAGCCGGAACACAATGTTTCCGGCATTTTTATTCTGGAATTGTATCAAGAATAAATTTGCCAATTTTACCTTCTCTAAAATCTCTTAAGATATATACGGATGTTCTTTCTCTGTCAGTACTTCCACCAGTTAATAACCAATTTCTTTCTAAGGAAATATTATCAACATTTAATTCTTTTTCTTCAGGAAGTTTATAGTATTCTCTAAAAGCTTTAGCCTGTTTTTCATTTAAAATATTTAAAAGTTCTTCAGCTACAATTTCATTAGAATAGGCATTTTCCGAAACTGAGTTAACAAAGGCCAGTTTTTTTGCTCTTTCTTGGTCTTCTTGTTTCATAGGGATAATCCCCGGAGTATCAAGGAGTTCTAATTGAGGATTGATTCTAACCCATTGTTGTTGGCGCGTTACACCAGCTTTTGCACCTATTTTAGTTTTTGAAGATTTTGTTAGTTTATTGATTATACTTGATTTTCCTACATTTGGCATTCCAACAACCATAATTCTTGCAGGTCTTCTTAATAAACCTTTAGCCATTAATGCTTGGATTCTTGGTTCGGAGAGTTCTACAGCTTTTTTAATAATTAAATTAAGATCTTTTGAATGTTTTGCATCTGTAGGTATTACTTCAGTGTTATTTTTTTCTTTTAGGAGTTCAATGAATTTTTTTAATTCATTTTTATCAACTAAGTCTGCTTTATTAAGCAACAAAAATCTGGGCTTTCCGTTAAGGAGCCCAGATATATTGTCATAACTGCTTGATATAGGTAATCTCGCATCTAAAACTTCAATCACGGCATCCACTAAAGAAAGTTGTTCTTTTAGTTTTTTTTCAGCCTTAGCAATATGTCCTGGATACCAGTGAATATGAGTCTTATCTTTTTTCAATTTTTTCCTTAATACGAGTTGCTTTACCTGAACGTTCTCTTAGATAGTACAATTTAGCACGTTTAACATCACCACGTCTAAGTACGCTGATTTTGTCGATTCTTGGAGAGTTGATTAAGAATACACGTTCTACACCAACACCTTGGAATACTTTTCTAACAGTGATAGTCTTGTTAAGACCTGAACCGTGCAATTTAATAATTGTACCTTCAAAAGCCTGAATTCTTTCTTTGTTTCCTTCAACGATTTTAACGAAAACTTTTACAGTATCACCTGCGTTAAGTTCAGGAAGGTCTTTACCTAAATAGCTTTTTTCTAATTCATCAATAATTGGATTATTCATTGTTTGCTTTCCTTTATATTTCTAAACTATTACTTTAATTTGTAATTCCTTAATCGGCGAATCATGACTTTTTCCACACAAAAGTCTGCCGACGCACGTTCGTATCATGAATCGTATAATAAATATACTATTTTTGCAACTATTGAAAAAATCAATGTTAATATCTGTAACAAAGCATAATAGCTATTAGAGATTTGCTAAAATTTTTGTCTGTGATATTTTCGTATTATGGGACAAGATTATAAAAAACTATTAAATAAAAAGAAGAAAAAATACTGCGATATTAAAACTATGGGGGTGAATATCGATAAAAATGAGTATTATGAAATTATATTATCGAATTCTGCGCATCCTGAAAATATAAAGAGATAAATATTGAAGAAGGCGGAACGCTTAGCGTTCCGCCTTCTTGTTTGATTAAACTACTGTATGTATTTTTAAGAAATTTGTTGATAATCCGGACATTATGTAAGGTATTGAGCCTGTTAAAATAACGTTATCACCTTTTTTTAATTTTAATCCGTTTATTAAGAAGTTATTCAGTTTTGTTATGGATTCTTTGTCACATTTTATTTCTTCATCATCTGCAATTATTGAAAATACACTATTATGAAGCTGCATGAATCTGCAAATTTTAAAATCTGAACAAAGTGCATATATAGGAACTGAAGGTCTGCATTCTGAAATTAGTGCCGGAGTGTAACCTGTTGCAGTTAGTGCTATAATCCCCTTTACTTTAGGTAAATTTTTTAGGATTTCGGCAACTGATGATGCTATAGATACAGGGATTGGATTACATTCTGTTAAAAGTTCTTTAGGAAGTTCATTCTTTTTGACAAACTGAGAACTATTAATATCATCTGCAATTTTTTTCATTATTTCAACAGCTTCAAGCGGATATTTGCCCATTGCTGTTTCACCTGATAGCATGACTGCATCTGCACCGTCTAATATAGCATTCGCAACATCTGATGTTTCTGCTCGTGTAGGTATTGGATTATCTATCATGCTTTCAAGCATTTGCGTTGCTACGATAACCGGTTTTCTTGCATTGTTTGCTTTTTTTATAATAGTTTTTTGAGCTATAGGTAATTTCTCTGTTTTGATTTCAATTCCCAAATCGCCTCTGGCAACCATAATGCCATCAGATTGTTCAATGATTTCATCAATATTTTCTAACGCCTGCGGTTTTTCAATTTTTGAAATAATTCTTGTTCTTGAATTGTTTTTATTTAGTAAGTGGCGAAGTTTAATAATATCTTCTTTTGATCTAACAAATGATAGGCCTAAATAATCAATGTCATTTGTTACCGCAAAATCAACATATTTTAAGTCGGTTTCTGTTAAAATATCAATACTTCCGGTACCTCCGGGAATATTTAATCCTTTTCGTGGTTTTATTTCTCCGGATGTTAGAACTTTTGCATAAACTACATCTCCATCAGTTTTTTCAACTATCAATTGAATTTTTCCATCATCGATAAGGATTTTTTCACCTTGGCTGACGTCGGAAGCTATTCCTTCGTAGTCTACCGGTATAATGTTATTTTCTTGAGTTTTTTGGTGCTTGAATTTTACAATGTCTCCAGCATTGACTGTAATGGGTTGAGTGAGTTGCCCTATTCTTATTTTAGGTCCTTGAAGATCTAAAAGTACCGGTATTATCGCTTTTTCTTCTTTTTCTATTTTTCTTATTTTGTTTAATGTATCTTGGTGTGTTTCTATTGAGTCATGCGAAGAATTGATTCTAAACATGGTGACTCCTGCTCGAAATAAATTTCGAATCATCTCTTCGGATCTGCTTGCAGGTCCAAGTGTTGAGACGATTTTCGTCGCTGATAAATTTTTCATATTTATGTTCTCCTTATTGAACGTTGTAGGGTAAATACTTTACATTTCTATACTATTATAATATAATAAAAACGACAATGGTTTACTATAAACGTAAAAAGAGTGAGGAAAAGAAATGAAAAGATTATTAGCTGGATTATTGGTTTGCGGAATGCTTACCATCAATGCAATCCCTGCTTTTGCTTACAATGGTATTGAAGATGTATGCAAAACTTACTGGGCTCAAACTGAAATCGAAAGTGTTATTAATGATTCTGTTATGACATTAGATAACGGTAATTTCTACCCAGAAAACAAAATTTCAAGAGTTGAATTCGTTAAAGCTTTATTAAAAGTTTTAGGTAACGACAACTTAGAAATTAAATCTAACTACAAATTCTCAGATATTGCAAAAACAAGTGATGCTTATGCTCCAGTTGCAAGATCTCAACAATTAGGTTTAGTTTACGGTTATCCTGATGGATCTTTCAGACCTGAAGGCAGTATCCTAAGAGATGAAGCTCAATCTGTAATCAGCCATATTACTATCGATGGAACAGTAGATTCAAATATACTTTCTAAATATTTAGATTCTGCAAAAGTTCCTGGATGGGCTAAAAAAGTTTACAGAAAAACATTATCATATGGAATTTATGTAAATCATCCAAATGAAAATGAATTAAGACCTACTGAAGATTTAACTAGAGCTGAAGCTGCTGTATTATTATACAGATTAAGACAAAGATTAGATCTTGTAAAAAATCAATATAAAAATGTTGAAACTATTCAAGGAACTGAACACTTAAAAGTTACTAGAAAAGCTCCTTGTAATGAAGTTGTTGTTACTAACTTAAGAAATATTATTAAAGAAGGTAACGTATTAGAAGTTGCTTACAATGAACAATTTAAATCAAAGTTACACGCAGCTGGTGATACTGTTACATTTACTAACCCTGAAGATATCAGAACAGTAGAAGGTACTTTAGTAATTCCTGCTGGTTCTACATTCTACGGTACAGTTCTTGATATTAAAGATCCACGTTGGTTTAACAAAAATGCTAGAGTTTACACTCAATTAACTAAAATTGAAACTCCGGATGGCAAAACTATCGACTTAAATGCAAAACCTTTCTATAAAGATTATGCATTAAAAGAAGGTCCTTGGATGACAGCTGGTAAAGTTGCATTATACACAGTTGGTGGTGCAGCTGTAGGTACTGGTGCTGGTGTTGGTTTCTCATTCATTCCAAAACCTCGTAAAGTAGGTTCTGGTATTGCTATTGGTGCACCTGTTGGCGCTAGTGTTGGTTTAATCACTGGTTTAGTTACTCCAGGTCTTAACTATAATGCTAGAAAAGGTGAAGAAATCTTTGTTATCTTGTTAGATGACGCTAGTGTTACTAAGTAAGATTTAGTATTATAAAATTTATAGGACCGATTCGAGTTTTTCTTGAATCGGTCCTATATTATGTAAAAATTATCATAATGGTCTAATACTGAAAGATAATTAGTGCTCCCCGTTAGGCTATGGGATTTTTATTTAAAACTTTTAAAATTAGAATGTAACCAATGAAATTACCCAACTAAACGATAGGAGACAGTATGAAAAAATTATTTACATCATTTGCACTTTTAGCTTTTTTAGTAATTCCTGCGCAAGGAGCATTTGCCTGGACGTATGACGGGCTTGGTAGTTTGAATCCGTTTACCGGTTTTGGTATGCGCGATAAATGCGGTTGTAAAGTAGAAAGATGTCAAAAACAAAAATTAACTAAATGCGAAAAGTTGCATGGGGTTAAAATTAAAAGAGGTGAACCTTGTGGATGTGCCGCCCCTGTTGTTATAGAACAGCCAACTTGTAATAATTGTCAACGAGTTTTCTAGTATTAGCTAGATTTATTCGGGTTGTAAATTTTAATCTTTTAATTGGCAATAATATTTACTCCATGTTTAAAGCGGCAGAACTATTATGCTCTGCCGCTTTCTATATAATTAAAATTTTCTAAAATTCGATGTTTTGTAAAGCGTAGAAAATTTTATCGGTGATTTCTTGAATATATTCTTGACTTACCATACCATTGATAACTGCGTCAGAAATTTGATATGCTGGTCTAATGTATTTTTGAGCTGTTTTATTTACATCAGCAAATTGAAGATCTGCAGCTTCACCGGATTTTCCTCTTTCTGCGGCTCTTTTATACCAACGTTCTTTAATAACTTCTAATGGTGTAAATACATAAACTTTTACGTCCATAATATCTCTAACACCTTCATTAAGAACATAAAGTCCTTCGGTTAAGATAACTTTTGCTGGTTTTTTTTCATCTCCATTAGGGTCAGATTCACAAGTTACAAAGTTATAACGAGGCGATTTTATTGTAAGTCCTTCTTTTAGTGAAACGAGGTGGGTTTGCATAAGGTTTAAGTCTATGACGTCCGGAGTATCAAAGCTGAATCCGGTTTTAAAAAGTTCTTCATAGCTTCCTGCTTCTTGCAACTCTTTTGATGTGTCTTTGTAGTAATCGTCACATCTGATTACAGTATAAATGCCTTCTGTGTTACTTTTTACACAAGCTTTAATTGTGTTATCAACAAAAACGGTTTTCCCTGAAGCACTTTCTCCAGTGATACCAATTAAAAATGTTTTCTTTTTTTCTTGAACAACTTTTCTAGCAATATTCATAATTAAATTATCAGATATTTTAAGAAATAATGGTTGTTCTTGTTTTTTGTCTTCTTCCAAGATTTTTTTCAGAGCGTCAACGATATTAGAGATAATTTCCATATCTCGTCTGCTTGAATAATAATCATAATTAGTTAATTCAAAATCTTTTAGCATTCATACTTCCCCTTTTGCAAGCATGTCAACATTCTACTTTAAAATATTTTAAACCTCTACAAAAGATGAAAATTTGTAACAAATTTTTAGATAAAATTAAAGTTTTTTCATAAATGTGCCGAATAATAAATTGTTAAGTTAATAAGGAGTATAATTTATGTATCGTGACGAAATTTTTGAAAACGCTTTAAGAGAAGCAAGAGAAGAAAACTTTAAAGCATTGCAAGGTGAAGTGAAAACAGTTGAAATTGTTATTGAAAAATTATTAACACAACTATTAGAATGTACTTCATCTGTAACCGAACGTGATTTTCACGTTTGCGGAGTTTAGAAATAAAAAAGAACCTCAATTAAGAGGTTCTTTTTTTTATGTATTGTAATTTAATGAATTTCCAAACAGGTTTTGATAATACATATCATTTGAGTATGTATTTGTTCCGTATGGGTTAAATGTAAATTGATTATTTGCCTGGAACATATTATTTCCCGCAGATGTTAAAAATGGATTGTTATAATATGGTGAGTATCCATATTGTGTTGTATCAGTCCCTTGATATGGGGTATATTGATTTACATTAGTTTGAGTGCGTTGTTGAGATTTAGCAATATTCTCTTGCTCAGTTTTTTCTTTTTGTTTCGTGTTTTCTTGTTCTTGAAGTTCTAATTGTTGTTGTAATGCTAATAATTGTTGCATTTGCTCGGATTGGTTTTGTATTGTATCTTGTTGAGTTGTGTTGTTATCTGTTTGAGCAGTATTTGTTTTTGCCAATTCATTCAAATCAATTTCGCGCCCAATAAGTTTCTCTAAAGATTCTTTTGCTATCATATCATTTTCAGTAAGCTGACCTTTTTGGGCATTTTCAGCTAATTGCATATATGCAACTTGAGCAAGTTCATTTAGTGTGTTGGAATCGGACATGGCATTTTGAGAAAGATTTTCAGCAGATTCTTTTTGAGCTTTCTCAACTTCATTCGGGCCGACAATGGCATCTCCGATTTTACTTGCCACAAAGCTTCCGAGGAATCCGCCTAGGAATCCTATTACTCCTCCGACGGCAGTTCCTATAGGACCTCCTATGCAAGTACCTATTGCGGCACCCGCTTTGGCTCCAAGTACTGAGCCTGCCCACCATCCTGCAACTTCAAAACCTGTTTTTGCTGCGGTTTTACCTAATTGTTTGAAACCTTTATCTTTTCCAAGTTGGAATGCAGGGATAACATCGGTTACAACTCCTATCCCAAAAGATATTGCTGCGAATCCTGCATTACCTTTTACACCTTTTAATAATGATCGGAATCCGCTTGATTTAACTGCAAGTTCTTTAGTTCCTTGAGCAATTTTTGTTATTCCCACAGCGTCTTTTACTGCTCGAAGTTTACTTCCTGTAGCAATTTCGTTGGCTACTTTAGCATTATAATTTGTTAATTTTGTAATTGCTTGTAATTGTTCTACATCTTTTAATGTTTTAGTAAAATCTTTTCCATTTTTTAAAGCTTGTGTTATATATGATTGCAAACTGGGATCAGTTCCTTTTTTAGCCAAGTTTTTGGCAATGGATTCTAGTTCGCCTTTACTTATATATTCTCCAGCTCCAGTCCATGTATTACGCAGAGTGCTAAAGCTTGTATTTGAAGTGTATGGTTTTGTTGATGTTACAATATTTTTTCTTACTTCAGCACCTTTTTTTAGTTGTTCCCAACCACCTTTTAAATCTTTACGGTTTTGAATTACCCAACTGCCAGCTGAAATTCCTCCCATTAAGGCAACGCCGGGTGCTATACCTGAAGATTCGCCTTGCTTATTTATTTCTGCCCCTATAACGTATTTTGACAAATTGTTTACTACGTTATTTTGATTTACAGATATGGTACTAAAACTCATATTTTTCCCTTTTTTAATTTCCCCTTATTTATTAAAAGTCTTTTAATGTTATAGAATTGCTTTTTTGTAAATAAATGTTAAAAACCTCCCGATGAGATTCGGGAGGTGATTTATATTTAATAAGGATTTATGCGATCATATTAAAAGGTTGTTGTTGCATCATTAAATCATCCGCATATGGGTTATTATAGTTTGATATTTGGCTATCTAAATTAGGAGTATTATATTGAGAATTACCCATAAATGGTACTTGTTGATTTTGTGTTGCAGACATTTGTTCTTGAAGTTGGGCTAATTGTTCTTGTTCTTTTTCGGCTTTTTCTTCTGAATATGATTTGCCAACGATTTTTCCTGCAACCCATTCACCAGCTATCCAACCTACTAAACTGCCGATTCCCGGACAAATTGCAGAGCCAATTGCTGCACCAACAGCTCCACCTCCAAGTTTTGAACCTGCTTTACCAATTTCTTTTACGCCTTGCCATAGGTCTTTTTCTTTTACTGCTGTACAGATATTTGGAAGTTCAAATAGGGCATACATTACAGCTCCAATGAAGGGCATTTTCTTTCCGATACCGCTACCAAAACCTTTTATGCCGCCCCACAGGCTATTTTTTCCTGCGGCTTTTGCGGCAGAAGAGCTAGTTTTTATACTTGTTAAAACATCTTTAGGTGTATTTTTTAGGTTTGTATATAGTCTTTTTAGAAAACCACCTTGAGCAGCTTGTTTTGTAAATACATCATTTTCAACAGCTTTAAAACCGGCTTTGGCTTTTGTTAATAGAGAGCCTTTTGTATTACGCATAGCTGTTCCTGCTAATTCTGTACTTGTACCAAAAATTGCTTCAGGTGCAACATTTGCTATTCGTTTCCCATAGTTAAAAACTTTAGGAACCATAGATACTAAATTCATAACTTTACCTACCTTTTCACACAAATAAAAACTATTTTCTAACCTACACATATATAAACAATTTCATTTCAAAATAATTGACTAAGAAAAAAATTTATTTAATAAATCTTAATGATTTACATAAATTATGTTATTTGCATTCAAATCAAAGGAATGTTCGGAAATGTAATTTCTGATATTATTTTACTGTCATGCTGAACTTGATTCAGCATCTATAGTTTGATAGTTAGCGAGAGATTCGGGATCAAGTTCGGAATGACTAAAAAAGTTCTATTTTTATGTCCATTTCTTTTCTTTTTATTGCGACGAAAAAGAAAAGAAATAGACGAAAGAAAACACGCTTGGTTAAATGGCTAGAGCTATCATGAAACCCCTTTTATTAAATCTCGATTAGATATTTATCCCTAACATAGTTTATGTAAAGTTTTATTGGTTAACACCGTAGCCAAATAATGCAAAATCATATTTTATGGGATCTTCAGGACAAAGCTGCTTTAAATTCTCTGTAAGTTCTAAAACTGATTTGAAATCGTTTGCGTTTCTGGTTAATAGTCCTGTTTGTCTGGATATTCTTCCAACATGTACATCTAAAGGTATATAAAGCTCTGAAGGTTTCATAAAGTCCCAAACCCCTAAATCTACAGGTCCTTTTCTAACCATCCATCGAAGTAACATGCACATTCTTTTCATAGCTCCACCGTTATGAGGGTTAGGAATCATATGGTAAAAACCTTGCCCAACATTGTTTTCTGCTTTGCTATAAAAATAATCTACTACTGTTTCAAAGACTTTGTTTTGCTTGTAACCGTATTCAAATAGTTCTTGTAATCCGTTGGAAGTATTATATAAATCTTTCATTATTAAGAAAATGCTTGAAAAATCATTTGGTTTGCCAAATCTGTAATTGAAATCTCCTATTATTTCAGGTTCAAAATTTTGAATAAAATTAAGCGGTTCATTTTGCGCAATTTCAAATAATTGATCTAATTTTTTTATGAATTGTTTACGACTTCCGTATGCGACTAATGAAGCAATAAAACCTGCAATTTCTATATCTTTGGGATTGGAAAAACGATGCGGAAACTGAATGGGGTCGTCTTTTATGAAATCCTCAGTTTCAAATTTTTCTACAAGCTTATCTAATTCAACTTTTGTAATCATACTTTTATTATACAATGAAACTTCTTTGGAGAAAATATATATTTGTAGTAAACTTAACCTTGTATGATAGGTCAAATTTATAAAATACATTCAGATTCTTATTATGTACAAAAAGATGGCGAGTCTTTTGTCTGCAAAATTCGAGAAGTTTTGAAAAAACAAAAAGAAGCTATTCTAACTGGTGATTATGTAGATTTTGAAGTTGGTGTTATATCTAAGATTTTGCCTAGAAAAACTTTTATAAAACGACCTGCTGTTGCTAATGTTGATCAAATAGTTGTTGTTTCGGCTTTAAAACAGCCCGACTTGGATTATAATCAATTGAACCGCTATGTTGCCCTTGCTAAATATTATAAAATTCCAGTCGTTCTGTGTTTTAATAAAGAAGATTTAGGTTCTGATGATTCGGAAAAAGATAGAATATTATCAATTTATGAACCTCTCGGGTATAAAATAGTTTTTACTTCAGCTCTTGAAAAAAGTGGTATTGAAAATTTTAAAACTTTGTTGAATGGTAAATTGAGTGCATTGTGCGGGAATTCAGGGGTTGGAAAATCCAGTTTGGTTAATGCTTTAAATCCGAATGTTAATTTAAAAACAAAAGCAGTAAGTGAAAAGCTTAACAGAGGTACTCATACTACACGACATTGCGAAATCGTTCAAGTTGATGAATATACAAGAGTTGTTGATACTCCGGGGTTTAGTAATGTAAGATTTGATTTTATTCTTCCTCATGATGTAGATTTGCTTTTTGATGAAATGATTTCGTTAAGAGATTATTGCAAATACGGGAATTGCCTTCATATAAATGAAGATGGTTGTGCAGTATTAAAAAATATAGAACAAATTGCTGAAACTCGTTATGAAAGTTATATAGAATTTGTTAATGAAGCGTTTGAGTATAAAGAAAAAGTTAAATATAACGGAAGAAAACAAGAAGCTTTTCATAAAATAAAAAACAATAAAGTTGTAGCGAAAATAAGTGAGAAAAAACGACGAGCTTCACGAAATACAATGAAACAACATATTTATAAGGAAATAGACAACAATGCAGATGAATGATTATATTGATTTAATAAATGATAAATTGAATGAATATTTGCCTATCGAACATCCTGAAACTATATTTAAATCGATGAAATATACAGTAATGCTTCCGGGCAAAAGGCTTCGACCTGTTTTGTGTTTAGAAACTTGCAGAATGCTCGGGGGTGAAATTTCAGATGCTGTTCCGACTGCTTGTGCTATCGAAATGTTGCATGCTCAAACTCTAATTCATGATGATCTTCCATGTATGGATAACGATGATTATAGACGTGGAAAATTGACTAATCATAAGGTTTTTGGTGAGGCAATAGCAGTTTTGGCTGGGGATGCTTTATTGACTTATGCTCCTCAAATAATTACTAAATATTCGAAAAATTTAACTCCATCTGCTATGATAAGAGTTTTAAATGAATATTTTCAATATGCGGGTGCCAGAGGTGTTATTGCAGGTCAAGTTGTGGATATTGAAAGTGAAAATTCAGAAGTTGAAGATAAGGAAAAAACTTTAGAGTATTTGCATATTCACAAGACTTCGGATTTATTTAAATTGGCAATGCGTACCGGTGCAATTATTGCCGGAGCTGATGATGAAAAAATAAAAATGGTGACTGAGTTTGCAGAATGTTTTGGGTTAGCTTTTCAGGTTGCTGATGATATTTTGGATGAAGTTTCAACGTTTGAAGAAATGGGGAAAACTTTGGGCAAAGATAAACAAGAAGGTAAGCTAACATATGTTTCATTGTATGGATTAGAAGAAGCTAAATGTAAACTTTCTTGCCTATTTCAAAAATGCTATGATATAATGAAACAACAAAATTTTGAATCTGAAATTTTTAGAGACATGATTGAGAAGATAAACAAGAGAGTAGGTATGTAATGTTTTTAGATGTATTAAAATCCGCAATAGCTAATAACGGTTATGAAGTAATTATTTGCGGAGTCGCATCAGCTTTTTTTGCACAAGTAATAAAATTTATATTATTTACAATTAAGAATCGTAAAGTTAATTTTAAAATCTTCTCTACAACCGGAGGTATGCCAAGTTCTCATTCTGCCGGTGTAATGGGTTTATCAACTTTAGTTGGTATATTGCAAGGCTATGATTCAATTTTGTTTGCTATGTCTCTTGGTTTTTCTTTAATTATTATGTATGATGCCGCAGGATTAAGACGTGCAGCCGGTAAAACTGCTGCTTGTCTAAACAGAATGATGGAAGATTTCTATAATCATGATTTACAGTCTGTTGGCGGAAAATTGAAAGAACTTTTAGGACATACTCCGTTAGAAGTTTTTGTCGGTGCTGTTTTTGGTGTATGTTTCGCTTATTTGTTCCATTCATTTATTGTCGGTTAGAATATATTAAATAATATTTAAGTATTGGTATATTAGATTGCAAAAATGATTCTTGTCTTGTACAATGTTTGTAAAACAGGGGTGTTTTATGACAGAAGTACAAAAACGCATATTAATTGTTGATGATGATGACGAGATTAGAGAGTTGCTGGAGTTTGATGTTCGTAGCAGCGGTTATTTTGTCGATACTGCATCAAATGGTATTGAGGGATTAAATAAAGCTTTAAATAACACTTATGACTTAATATTGTTAGATGTTATGATGCCTAAAATGAATGGGTTTGATGTTTGTAAAAATATCAGACAGGCAAAATTATCAATACCAATCCTAATGCTTACAGCAAAAGGAACAATTGATGATAAAACTACAGGTTTTGACTGCGGTGCTGATGATTATTTAGTTAAGCCGTTTGATATTCAGGAAGTTTTATTAAGAATTAGAGTTTTATTGCGTCGAAATTCTGTTCATATTGAAGAAACACCTTTGTCTAATGAAGTTTTGCATAGTGGCGATATTGAAATTTTTCCTGAGTCATTGGAAGCTGTTATTGTTAATAAAAAAGTTAAATTAACACCTACAGAATTTGAAATCCTATATTGTTTAATGCAACATTTTAATAATCCTGTTACGCTTGCAACTCTCCTTGATGAGGTTTGGGGGTATGACAGTAATGAAGATGTTAGAATGTTGAGGGTTCATGTTGGCGGATTGAGAAATAAAATTGAACCAAATGCAAAAGAACCAAAATATTTGCATACCGTGACAAATGTTGGATATAAACTTACACCGTTTGCTCAAAATTAATTATGAAAAAGTATAGTTACGGATTAAAAAAATTAAAAATTATTGAACAAATTGCAATAGTGTTTTTCATTGCTGTTGTAATTCCGATGTCTATTAGTGGATTTATTATTAATAATATTAACCAACAGTCTTTGAGAAGACAATTGAGAGAATCTGCAATATTAGTTGCCGGTATGGTTTCTGATGAAATGGATTTCTTGATTAAAACTAATGAGACGACATTAGCACAAATTGCTGACGCTCTTGAATATTTACCGACAAAGGCTCAAAAAAATAAATTTATTCAAGATGTTTCTCGAAAATATACGAATTGTGATAAAATTTCTATTGTTCGCTCTCAACAGGAGTTGGAACAAATAACTGATAATGCAAGATTAAATGA
Organism: bacterium; assembly: GCA_014803505.1. Lineage (GTDB taxonomy): Bacteria > Cyanobacteriota > Vampirovibrionia > Gastranaerophilales > Gastranaerophilaceae > Zag111. Next base: position 67,781 of record JAAVBM010000014.1, read on the forward strand.
ACAATCTATATTATCAACTCAATTGAAGGATGGTTCTTTTCTTGTCGTAACTTTTAATATAAAAGATCTTGATTCTCAGTTGTTCAAATCTTTGTCTGATGATCGCAGACAAATATATATTATGGATGAAAATAATCGACTGGTGGCTTCTCACAATTTCACTCCTGATGCTTTTAAAGAAACTTTGGATATGCTTCCGAAAGATGTTGAAGTCGAGGCTCCTGTTATTTTTGGTGATGAAAAAAACAGACCAATTGTTTATGTAAAACGTACAAATCCTAATTTTAGTATTGTTGTTAATACTACTCAAAAAATTGCTAAGCATGCTATTTTGGACAACAGGGTTAAAATAATTATCTCGGTATTGTCGGCAATTTTGTCAATGATGTTGTTGATTGGCTTTTATATTTATTATCTTTATATAAATATGCGTCAATTATTCAAGGCTGTAATTTCTCTTTCTAAAGGTAATTATCAACGTCAAATTCGTCTTTTGACAACTGTTTTTACGCCATATGAAATTGTGTTTTTGGCAAATGAGTTTAATAATATGGCTTCTGAAATTCATAAATCGTATCTTGAATTGAAACGTAAGAATATTGAATTGAAAGAATTAAATGAGTTTCGCTCAAATCTTATAGATACAGTGAGTCACGAATTAAGAACTCCGTTAACAAGTATTCAGGGGTACACTTCCCGATTGATGCGTCAAGATATTGTTATTGATGAGGAAACAAAACAAAAATCTTTGCGTATTATCAAAGAGCAGTCTGAGAGATTGAAAAGATTAATTGAAGATTTGTTGACAATACCTGATATTGAAGGTATGCGCTTAAGAACAATGCCTGAAAATGTTTGGTTAAATGAAGTTCTAGAACAAGCTGAGTTATTGTTGAGAAAACGCGACGGGCATGAAATCATTGTAGATATTGCTGATGATTTTCCTCAAGTTATTGCAGATAAAGGACGATTAGAACAGGTCTTTGTTAATCTATATGAAAACGCGGTAAAATATTCTTATCCGAATACTCCTATTGTTGTAAAAACAAGGGTTGAAAATGGAAATGCAGTTATAGATGTTCATAATAGCTGTGATATTATTCCTGAGAAAAAATTAAAAACTTTATTTGAAAAGTTTGTACGGCTTGATGATAATATGACTCGAACAACTAGAGGTAGCGGGTTGGGATTGTTTATTGTCAAAGGGTTAATAGAAGCTATGAATGGTCAAATTGTTTTGTCCTCTGATGAAAATGGTTTTTGTTCAACTGTTACCTTAAATATTGCGGAAGAAGAATAATTATGGATTTTATGGGTTTAGCAATTTTAGAAGCTAAAAAATCTGAAGGTGATATTCCTGTCGGAGCTGTTGTTGTGAAAGACGGGAAAGTTATTGCTACTGCTTGTAATACTCGAGAAAAAGATAATGATATAACTTCTCATGCTGAAATTTTGGCAATTAGAAAAGCTTCGAAAGTGTTAGATAATTGGCGTCTTGATGGGTGTGAAATTTATGTAACATTAGAGCCTTGTCCGATGTGTGGCTGGGCAATTTTACAATCAAGATTTAAGTCCGTATATTTTGGAAGCTATGATACAAATTATGGAAGTTTTTCATCAAAAATTGATTTAAGAAGTTTAGCATCCTCAAAAATTAATATATATGGTGGTATAAAAGAAGTTGAATGCGATAAGCTTTTAAATGATTTTTTTGAAGCTATTAGAAAATAAATTGCAAAAAAATACCACTTTGGGAATCAAGTGGTAGGGAAAAGTTACGAAAATTAATGTGTAGGGGAAAATATAAATATAATAAATTTTATGCGTTAAATATGTTATAAGATTTTTCGATATTTTTGCTGATAATACCTTTAACAGCGTCGTATTCTGTTTGTAGTGAATTGTGTTCAGCTTCAAGCTTGTTCAATTGTAAATCAAATTGTTTGTCTTGATTTTCAATTTTATCCATAGCTGCGTTGTATTCTTGTTCAGCAATTGCAATTGCTGCTTTATCTTCTTTTTCAGTTATAGATTCATCATCGTAAAGAGTTGTTCCAACGAATGATTTATCTACTGCTGAGAAGTAAGATAATGTTAAAGCACCTGCTTTTAGTTGTTTTACAAACCAGTCATTTTCTTTGAATTTAGTTTCATCTTCGATGGTTGTGTAACCGCAAGTTCTCATTTCATTGAAAATATTTTTGTAATAGTTAACCATTCCGGCATCGTATTCAGTATTAGAATGATCAGCTGCACTGTTATAATAAGCTTCAGTAATTGCTGTAGCATAATCATATAGTTCTCTTTGAGCTTGAGTTGTACCTTCAAAGTTTAAAGCTTTGATAGCTTCAGTCACTGTATATGTAACACCGCTTTCTGATTTATATTGATTTTTTTCAGCATTTACAAGAGTAAGGTAGTTTTTAGGATCTTCGCTTAGAACAGCGCTTCCGTCAGGACCTTCACTTGCATATAAAACATCTGTTTCAACTTCTTCTTTATCAATGTTAGTGTAAGTGTATTTACCTGTTGCAACATTGTAAGAAACATCTAATAATTGAGTATAATTATCAGTTCCTTCTTGAGCTGCTGTTTGGTAGAATACTCCGGTGATAAGGTTTCCTTCTGCATCAGGATATTGTCTTGCTTCAACGGTTTGTCTGTTTGTGTAGTATCCTGAGCTATCTTTTAATAAGCTTAAAGAAACACCTAATTCATTGTTTGCAGCATAAGCTGTGTTATATGTTGGATAACCTCCAAAAGCTTCGTTTTCAAAGCTTGCATAACCGAAACCAAGAACGTGTTGTCCGTTAGCGTTATCGATACTTAGACCTACAGAATTTAAATATCTGTCCCAAGCTTCGTGGATTGCATTTTCAGAAGTTGAGTATTTAGAAATGTCAATATTAGCTTGAGTATATCCTAAATCTCTTAAAAATTTATTCAAATCGCCGTTATTTTTTTTGAAAGCTTCGGCAATTTTTTGAGAAACTAAAACTTTGCCTTTATTATCTTTAACAAGATATTGTTTGCCAAGAGCAACGCTGCCAGGTCCGGTTAACTGATTGAAAGTTAAGTCTGCATAGCAAGCTTCAGTTCCGTTATAGCCAGTCAAAACTTGATATTTAGTTTTGTTCAAAGCATCTAAATATGCATCATTTATTCTTTCTGAATTTTCAGCAAGTCTTTGTTTAGAATATGCAATAGATTGTTGTTCAAACTCATTGTTTGACAAACGAGCGGTCATACTTAACAATCTTGCTTGTGATGCTGCCATACCCATAGCTTTAAACAATTCCTTTCGTAATTTTCGTATCCTTAGTTATAATTACGGCATCATTGCCGAAAAACTTTAGGATTAACTTTTGCATTGTTAAGTTTTTGTTACATAAGCTATATTAGGGGTAAATATCTAATCGATATTTAATAAAAGGGGGTTCAGGGGATTTTCCCCTGCTAACTCGAGCCATTTAATCAGGCGTGTTTTTCTTTTCTTTTTATTGCGATGAAAAAGAAAAGAAATGGACATAAAGGAAAAACACTCCTTAGTCATTCCGGACTTGATCCGGAATCTATATCAACATCTATCAAATTGATAGATGCTGAATCAAGTTCAGCATGACAGTGCAAATAATATAGTTTATGTAATTTGTGTATTATTAAAAATCGTAACATTTTTGCTAGATGTTAAACAATATGTTAATTTGTTAGTGAAAGGACTGGTTATGAAGAATATAGTTATATATACAGATAAAAAATCATCAAATCTTGCAGAAGTTTTTTCAGCTCTTGAAGATACTACCGTAAGGCTTGAAAATGCAGATAATTTGAAAGATTATGAAACTCTAAATCCTGGAGTAATAATTATTGAAAGTGTTCCAAATATTAAAGATGTATTGATGGTAACAAAATTCAAACATCCGATTCTATTTATTGGTGAAACTTTTAAAGGCTGTACTGTTCGAGCAGTGGCTTTTGATTATGTTAAAACTCCTGTGGATAATCAAGAATTGTTAGTTCGCGTAAAAAATATGCTTAAAATTAGAGAATTACGTGATAAATTGAAAACTCTTTCTACTACAGATGAGTTGACAGGCTTGCATAATAGAAAATATCTTTTGGAACGTATGGAACAAGAAATCTCTCGTTCAAAACGTTATGGTAATGCATTGTCAGTGTTGTTGTTTGACTTAGATTTCTTTAAAGTTGTTAATGATATTTATGGTTATGAATGGGGTGATGTATTGCTTCGTTCAATCGCTGATAAATTAAAACAACTTATCAGAAAAGAAGATATTATTACTCGATATGGCGATGAGGAATTTATTGTAGTTCTTCCTAATACTTCAGAAGATAATGCATTTTTATTTGCTGAAAGATTTAGAAAAGATATCGAGAGAATGGAATTTATTCCTGCAGGCGAAGAAGAGCGTCATCCGATTACTATTTCAGGTGGAATTTCAACTTTCCCATGTATTCCTGATGCGGAAGAAGATGCAAATACAATTATTCGTTATGCTGAACATGCTTTATACAATGCTAAAAAGCGTGGTAAAAACAAAATTGTACAATTCTCACAATTGAATTTGGGAGAATAATATAAATCCTATCATATCAGGATTTAACACAGATCCTTTCTGAACACTTACATAGTGTAAATCTGGTTAATAGGCGGTATAATCTCTACCGCCTTTTGTTTTGTTATAAAAAAAAGAGGGCAGAATGCCCTCGTTGGAATTAAGAATAGCTGGAAGTATGAAAAAGATTAATTATATTAAACCTTTAGTATAATGTTTTTTCTATTCGCTAATTGGCTAATTATTCCTTGGAAATTTTAACTATAATTTTTTCTATTTTGTCTGTTTGTGCTATTGTATTCGTAATAGAGGAGAGTTAGGGATATTATGAATAAAAATTATATTATAGGTTTAATTGTAGGTTTTGTTTTAATTGTGGGTTTTGCAGGATTTTTAAATTATTCTGATAAAAAATCGGCGGAAAAGATTAAGTCTTCTATTCCCAGAATTGGTCAAAAGCTTTGGACTTATAATATGAATGGTCATGTTTGGAGAGATTATAATGAGAATGATAATGATGCTTCTAAAGAAGAAATTATACTACAGGTTCAAGAACCGGTAGGTAATGGGGGGTATACTTCTTATCATCTTTTGACAGGTAATTCGCAAGTTCCAAAAGAAGATGTTTGGATCGGTGAAGGAAGTCAGGAATTCTTGATAGGTAAGACTTTGTATTCATATTATCCAAAATCTTTTGAGTTTTATGAAATTGTCTTTAATGGTGTAAAATTTGTACCTCGTAAATTAAGTGAAAAAGAAATTAAAACTATTTTGAATAATTATCAAATTATAAGAGTTTCGACTTTGCATAAGGGTACATATTCGGTAAAATATTCAAAAAATAATAATAAATTTGTAATTTTGAATGATGTTGGAGAAGATTTTTACAAATATTATATAGTTCCTAACGAAAGTAAAAAAATGGAAATTGATAAATTTTCTAATTCATTTAAAGTTTATGATAAAGTTGATATTAAAATTCAACGTTTGGAAGGCTGCTCAAAAGCTTATCCTTGTTATGAAATAAAAATAAACTAATTTAAAATATATTTTTATGATATTGTAGCTATAGGCAGGAATTATGATATCACTTATTTCAAATCCGATAATAATATCTGTAATTTTACTTTGTGTATTATGTTTATGCAGAGTGAATGTTTTGTTGGCATTGATAATTTCTTCTGTTGTCGGTGGGCTTTTAGGACATATAAGTCTATCTAATGTAATGGAAATTTTTATCAAGGGAATGGGGGCTAATGCCGAAACCGCTTTAAGTTATATATTGCTTGGTGCATTTGCTGTATCTATGACACATACAGGATTAGCGCCTATATTGTCTAGGAAAATTGCAAATATTATTCAATCAAAAAAATATGTTTTAATTTTTATTTTGACAGGAATAGCAATACTTTCACAAAATTTAATTCCTGTTCATATTGCTTTTATTCCTATTTTAGTACCGCCTCTTTTGGTTATTATGAATAAATTAAAGCTTGATAGAAGAGCCGTTGCTTGCGGATTAGCATTTGGTTTGAAGGCTCCATATATTGTTATACCTGCAGGTTTTGGATTGATTTTCCAAGGTTTGATTGCAGAGAACATGGTTCAAAATGGTATTGAAGTTGCGAAAAATGATATCTGGAAATCTACTTGGATTATTGGGTTTGGTATGTTGATTGGTTTTCTTGTTGCAATTTTTCTATCTTATAGAAAATCAAGAGATTATCAGGATTTAGAAGTCAAACAGGTTGAATTTAATGATGATTTAAAGTTAACAAAGAATCATTATATAACTTTAGGAGCTGCTATTGTTACTTTGGTTGTTCAGTTGTGGACAAATTCTTTACCCCTAGGTGCGTTGGTTGGCTTGTCTTTAATTTTTGGATTGAAGGCTATTGATCATAGAAAAATGGACAAATTAATAAACGAAGGTGTTGGATTAATGGGGTATGTCGCATTTGTAATGCTTGTTGCTGCAGGCTTTGCAAGTGTGATGACTGCCACAGGTGGTATTGATTCTCTTGTTAATACGATTACTCCATATATGATGTCCAGTAAGTTTGTTGCTACTTTTTTAATGTTATTTATTGGTTTGTTTATTACAATGGGAATAGGAACATCTTTTGGTACAATTCCTATACTTGCGGTGTTATATGTGCCAATATGTATAAAACTTGGATTTAGTATTCCTTCAACAATTATTGTTATTGCTGCTGCTGCGGCTTTGGGAGATGCAGGTTCTCCAGCTTCTGATACTACACTAGGTCCTACTTCAGGTTTGGACGCTGATGGGCAGCATAATCATATTTTGGATACATGTGTTCCGACCTTTTTACATTACAATATTCCTATAATTCTAATTACAATAATTTCAGTTATGGTTCTTGGTTAAGCAATTTTTATATGTTAAATGTTTTATATTATGTATGAATATATCGAAGATTCAAAATAGTATAATACAAGAAACTCAGAAGGCTATAACAAGAGCTGTAGACAATGTTACAAAACCGTTGGCTGAAAGTTCTGAGAAAGGTTTACCAAGTCATGAGATGTTAAATGTGTCACATTTTCCAAATTTTGCAATGTGCCAATCTCATAAAGCTGAAGGTGGTTTAGCTGTTGTTTATCCCAAATCCTACGTTCATATAACAAAGGAGCTGGTACCGGAGTATGAATGGACAAGAAAAAAAATGGTAAGAGAAATAATGCCTGATGGTAGTACAAAACTTGTAAGAAAAATTGTTACTAGCAAAGAGCCTGAGCATTGGGAAGAAACGGCAACTTGGTTACCTCATTATCATCTTGATAAACTCTGGACTACAGGCAGAGGTTCCGGTACAAATTCGGTGCAAGATCTTGTCAGAAAAAGTTTACAAGATCCGAAAACTCAAGGGCGTGTAATGCTTGATGCATGCTGTATTGATGGTGAAACTGCACCCGGAGGTTTTTATTATAAATTAGGTTTTAGATTTATAAATGAAAGTGTAAATAAGGAGTGCCAAGAATGGATTGCTAAAGGTGGTAAACGAGAAGATGCTCCGTTTGCAATAGGAATAATGTATCTGCCAAAAGAGAATATTTCACAATGTTTAAATTATAGAGTGAAAAGTTAACGTAATTTTTTGTTTACATTTTCTTTCTTAGTAAATTTTTGCATGTTATCCTGTTACTATGGTTGATATAGAACAGAAATATGTGCCTCTTCATTTGCACACGGAATATTCTTTGCTGGATGGAGCAATAAGAATAGGGGACTTAATTAATTTTTGTAAGGACAATAACATGCCTGCTGTTGCAGTGACTGATCACGGGGTTATGTATGGTGATATGGAGTTATATGAACTTGCAAGAGATTCAGGTGTAAAACCTATTATGGGTTGTGAATTCTATGTGCATGATGGCGATATTGAAGAACATGATAAAAATAACAATCCTTGTTATCACCTTGTTTTGCTTGCAAAAAATAATCAAGGTTATGCTAATATTATCAAACTAACTTCGATTGCATGGTGCAAAGGTCGTTATGTCAAACCTCGTATAAATTGGGAACTTCTGGAACAGTATCATGAAGGATTGATATGCTGTTCTGCTTGTTTAGGCGGAGAAGTTTTACAAAAATTATTAAAAAATGATTACGATGGAGCAAAAGCTATTGCTCAAAAATATAAAGATTTATTTGGTGAAGATTATTATATTGAACTTCAAGATCACGGGTTGGAAGAGCAAAAACGTACTAATCCTGATTTGATAAAACTTGCTCAAGAGTTGAATATCGAAATGGTTATAACTAATGACTCCCACTATTTGAATCTTGAAGATGCAGATATGCACGATACTTTATTGTGCATGCAAACAAACAGTGATAAAGATGATCCAAACAGATTTCACTTTCCGAATAACGAATTTTATGTTAAAACTCCATCTCAACTTAGAGATGCTTTTAAGTGGATGGATGCTGATTTATTTGACAGATGTATAAAAAATACTGTTGAAATTGCAGAAAAATGTCATGTAATGCTTGAACTTGGCAAAAGTCCGCTTCCAGAATATGAAGTGCCGGCGGGTTATACTATTGATACATATTTAGAATATATTGTCCATATTGGCTTGAAGAAGCGATATGGCGAAATTTCTCCATCAATTCAAGAAAGGGTTAAGTATGAGTTAGGTGTAATTCAGCAAATGGGCTTTTCAGCTTACTTTGTAATTACTTGGGACTTTATTCACTATGCTAAAACTCATGGAATTCCTGTAGGACCGGGGCGTGGTTCAGCTGCAGGTTCAGTTGTTGCTTATGCGCTTGAAATTACTGATCTTGACCCTATTGAACATAAACTGTTGTTTGAAAGATTTTTGAATCCTGAACGTTTCACAATGCCCGATATCGATATCGACTTTTGTATTGAACGTCGTGGAGAAGTTATTGATTATGTAACGAAAAAATACGGCGAAGATAAAGTTTGCCAAATTATTACTTTTGGTACATATGCTGCGAAGGCTGCATTCAAAGGTGTTGCCAGAATTATGAAAGTTCCGTTCTCAGAAGCAAACCGTCTTGCAGGATTAATTGAGCCTGCTATAGATCTTGCTATGAGTATAAATGATAAGGCTAAAACCCTTAAAAAAGCCATGGAATATGATGGTTCTGAATTAAAAGCCTTATATGATAAAGATGAACAAATAATGATTGATCCGATAGAAGGTAAAACTGTCGGAATGAAAAAGCTAATTGATTTAGCTATAGGTATTGAAGGTCTTAAAAACAATACTGGTACTCATGCTGCTGGTGTTATTATTGCTCCGAAGCCGTTAGATGAAATTTTGCCAGTTCAACCTTCAAAAGATGGTATTATTCAAACCGGGTATCCGCCACATGCTGTTACTGAAGTTTTAAGTCTTTTGAAAATGGATTTCTTGGGACTTCGAAACTTAACAACGATTTATAAAACTGTTGATATGATTAAGCGTCGTCAAGGAATTGAACTTGCAATTAATGATATTCCTCTTGATGATAAGCCTACATATGAAATGCTTATGGTTGGTGATACTGATGGGGTATTCCAGTTGGAATCTCAAGGTATGAAGAACCTTGTAAAAAGATTACGTCCTGACGTATTTGAAGATTTAGGTGCGTTGGTTGCGTTATTCCGTCCGGGACCGTTAGATTCAGGCATGGTTGATGATTTCGTTGAACGTAAGCATGGACGTCAGGAAATTTCATATGCGCACCCGCTTTTGGAACCAGTGTTAAAAGATACATACGGAACTATCGTTTACCAAGAACAAATTATGCAGGTTTTCCAAATCTTGGCTGACTATTCACTTGGTCAAGCGGATATGGTTCGTCGTATGATGGGTAAGAAAAAAGTCGATGAAATGGAAAAACAAAAAGGTAAGTTCATCGAGGCTTCTGCAAAACACGGTATGACGGCAGAAGCTGCAACAACTTTATTCAACCAAATTTTAAGTTTCGCATCATACTGTTTCAATAGATCTCACTCTGCGGCATATGCATTTGTGGCTTATCAAACTGCGTATTTGAAATGTCATTATCCTGTTGAATATCTTTCTGCTTTGTTATCGAGTGTTGCGGGTGATGCTGAAAAAACACAATTGTATATTGAAGAAGCTCTAAAAAAAGGTATAAAAGTTCTTCCGCCTGATATTAACCATTCGCTTGCCACATTCACTCCCGATGGAGATAATATTAGATTTGGTTTGGCGTCTATTAAGCAAGTTGGTGAGGGCGTAATTGAAGATATTATTAAAGAACGTGAAGAAAACGGCGATTTTAAATCGATTTATGATTATATCAAGCGTGTTGATGTTAAATGTACTAACAAAAGAACTCTTGAAGGGTTGATTAAAGCCGGTGCATTTTCTACAATCGAAAAAAGCCGTAAGCAATTGATGGATAATCTTGAATATATTACAGCTACAGCGTCAAAAGAGGCAAAACAAAAAGAATCAGGACAGGGTAGTTTATTTGATATGCTTGGAGATACCGCATCAATTGATAGTGCAAAATTCCATTTGTCAGGTTCTGATGTGGAGTATGATGCAAGACAGGTTCAAATTTTTGAAAAAGAATTTTTAGGATTTTATGTAACAAGCCATCCGCTTTCTACAATAAGAGATAAGTTACCATTCTTGATGACTCATAAGATTTCTGAAATTCCAAATGTTCCGAATGAAAAAGTCGTAACGATTTGCGGACTTGTAACTGCAACTAAACAAATTCCAACCAAGAATGATCCGACAAAGTTCATTCGATTTATAACGATAGAGGACTTAACAGGTAAAATTGATACTTTGGCTTTTAATTCAAAAATAATTGAATATAATGACTTTTTGCAAAATGAACAAAGAATTATTGTTTCAGGAAAAGTTAGTCGCCGAGGAGATGATGATCCACCTACTATTTTAATTGATACGGTTAAACCTGTCGATAATTCAAATATTTTCACTATAGAATTGAAAGATCAGATGAAGTATGAAGAACTATTTTTACTAAAACAGATTTTATGTAAATACTCCGGTTCAGACCCTGTGATGTTAAAATTAAAAGATTTGACCGGTGACGTTAAAATTTTGGCTTCTTCGATATTCTGGGTTAATTCTTCTAATGATTTAGTTAACAGTTTGAAGAAAAATTTTAGTGATAAGGTAGCAATATCAATAAAATCAATGGATACAGATATAAAAGACGAGGTGTAAATACCTCGTCTTTTATATATCAATTTGTATTATTTAAAATTTATTTTAAGTTAACATTATTAGTTAAGAATTCGGATACATTAATATCTTGTCCTTTAGCTTCTGCATTTTTTAGCAATTGTGGCAGGATTTCCATATTTTCAGTAATTGTTTTTGGATTTCCAAGTGCAATAGTTGTACCATTAATTTCAACCTTGATTTTTTTACAAATTGTATCAACAATATCAAGAACTTTTGGTAATAGACCTATGCTTTCTGGATTGGCATCATTTCTACAGAAATTTGTTACAAATCTATAGAAGTTTTGTTCTTTAGAATAATCCATCATATAACCGCCACTTAAAGTTTCTTCAGCAATTTGAGGAACAAGACTTTTTAGAGCTTTCATGTGTTCTGAAAGTTCTCCAAATTTAGCTAAATCATTGTTGAATAATGAAGCAAGAAAATATTTTGCGTTAGTAGTATCTGAATTGTTGATCACTGATTCTGTTAATTCAATAGCACCTGGATTCTTTTTACTAACTTCAGGGAGCATTCTTAAAATTCTTCCAATAATCTTTTCACCATCTTTATTTTTGTTGTTTAAATTGATGTTTGTAGTTAGCATTTCTTGAGTACGAGATAAGTCAATCACGTCTTGAGCTAATCTTAAATGTTCTGGGTTCATTTCATCTAAATGTTTTGCAAACTCTGCAATTTCAGGGCTTTCTTTAGCATATGCTCTAATAGAGCTTACAAGTTCTTCTGTGGTATTAGTTCTTGGTGTACGTTTAACAGCACCCATTGGCATAAAGCCGTTTTCAGTAAATCTATTTGGTAATTTAACCGCATCGTTTGATATTTTTGCACTAACTTTTGAAAAAAATGACATGGGGTAAAATCCTTTCTATTTTATACACTACTGGGATTATAAAGTAAGAACATATAAAAATATGCTAGTTTCTATAATAAAATTACATAAAACTTTACAAAATTTTTTAAATTTATTAAAAAAAGTGCTTGAAATTTTTTTTTTAGCATGTATTATAAAGAGGTAACCCAAATAAGCGGGGGTAATTCAGTGGTAGAATGCCTCCTTGCCAAGGAGGATGTCGCGAGTTCGAGCCTCGTCTCCCGCTCCATAAAGAAGAAGGTTTTGAGACCTTCTTTTTTATTGTCTAATTTTCTATGGGTAATCTGTGGGTAATTCAGTTTTCAAAACTTAAGCATAGGATGGTGAAACTAAAACGTCGATAACTGAAACTTATAGTTCTATTGATATAAAAAAAGCCCTCATTATGAGGGCTGATTAGTGTAGGTGTTAAGAATTTCTACGGCGTCAAGTTTTCTTTGAGGCACAGGATGAGCATATCTTTGAGTAGTTGTTATTTTTGAATGACCTAGTATGTCTTGAACAA